>JAWVZJ010000264.1:0-4257 GCA_033722255.1 Thermoanaerobaculia bacterium
CGGGCCTCGTCGTGGCGGCGCTCTACGCTCTGGGCGCTGGTCTCCTGGTGGGGATCCACCTTCTGGGAACCGAGGCGCTGGATGGCAACCTGGGTTTCTATCTCTCCCTGCCCATCTCGACGGGCCGCCTCTGGGGCGTACGGGTAATGGCGGCCTGGATCACCCTGGTGCTCTCGGTCGTTCTGGTGGCGATACCGGCGCTCCTGAGCTGGGCCGCGATCGATCGCCTCGACGCCTTCGGGATCTCCGATGAGTTGGGGTACGCCTGGGTGTCCCTGGGGATTCTCGTCGGGCTTCCCCCGGTGGTCCTCGTCCTGGGCCATGTCCTGGGCCTCGCCGCCCGCGCCCGGACGCTCTGGTTGGGCGTCGACGTGGTGGGCCTGCTCGTGGTCGCCGGTCTGGTGGGCTGGAGCGGAGCGGTGCTCCTGGGCCTGGGGGCCTGGGAGGAGGCCGTCCTGGCGGGAGCTCTGTTCGGCCTCCTCTCGCTCCTGGTCCTCGGCTTCGGTGGCTGGCGACAGCTCGACGGAGGCCGCTCGGACGTCGGTCGCCTCGCCCGACTCGGGGCACTCTGGCTCTGGGGTCTCCTGGGGATCGGGGCCGTGGGGATCACGGGGCTCTCTGTCTGGTGGCTGACCGTGACCCCGTCGGACCTGACCCGGATCCAACTCTACCGGGCCGGTCCGGATACGGCGTACGTCACCGGTGACTACCGCTGGCGACCCAGCTACAGCCCCCTGCTGTTGATCCGGGGGGAGGGAGAGGAATTCCTGCGCTTTCCCGGATTCCGGTTGAATCGGATCGGCGACTACGGAGTCGCACAATCGTTCTCCGCCGACGGATCGGTGGGTTTGATTCGGGGTCAGGAGCATCCGTTCCTCTTTCGGTCCAGTACCGGGGAGATCGAGGTCCAGCCCCTGGGGAACCTTCCTCGAGCCCAGGCGATGACCCTGGATGCAGAGGGAGATCGATTGGCCCTCGCCCTCGAGGGGCGGATCGTCCTCGCCGAAGGTCCGGACTGGGTCCCGACTGGTGAGCTCCGGGTTCCTGGAGGACTGAGTGCGAGGCAGCTCCGGTTTGACGACGATCGTTTGACCTGGATCGGCCATGGACGTTCGGCGCTGGAGATCCAGGTCGGAGATCTGAGAGAGGAGAGCGTCCACCGGCTGGAGATTCCGGTCGACCTCGGGCGACGCGATCTACGATTCGAGCTCGGCCCCCGGGGAGCCCTCGCCGTCATCGCCGAGGCGAAGGAGCTGGAGATCTGGGATGTCGGGAGCGCCGAGAGGATCGCGGAGCTGGAGCGAAGGTGGCCGTTTGTCTGGCGATTCACTCCCGACGGTTCCGTCGTGGTGCTCGAGCCCGCCGGATCCGGTGACTCCACGGGACGGGCCCGCTTACGGATCTATCGAAGCCCGCCCGGGCCCCTCCTCGACACCGTGTTGGAGGAGGGAAGAGTCTGGGGACTCGGGGGGGGGACCGAGGACGGGCGGCTGATCCTGGTCGCCCACGGCTCCGGAATGGACGGGTTGAAGAACACTCGGCTGGTGGGCCTCGACCCCGAGTCCGGAGGGCGGACGCTCCTGGCCGACGTCGATTCCACCCTGGTTCCTGCGGCGAATCCGAGTGACGAGCTCTGGCCCGGCGGTCTCTGGCTCGAGGAGCGGGAGACAGAGACCTACTGGCTTTTCGACCCCGCCCACGACGAGCTCCGGAGGATCTTCCCGAAGAGCTGAGGAGGATCGGGTACGCAGAGGGACTTCTACCGCCCGCGATGCGAGATCCGAGTCCGCGGACACGGAAGATGCCCGAGGCGATGCATTGGATGCCTCGCGGAGACTACTCGGAGGGGCTCCCGGCCCGGGCGACGCCGTCGCCTCCCGGCTCGAGCCGCGTCTCTCCGCCTCGTCGGGGCTCTTCGAAGAATCGGCGCCGGAAGTAGAAGGCCACGTTCACCAGACCGATCAGGACCGGTACCTCCACCAGGGGCCCGATCACGGCGGCGAAGGCCACCCCGGATCCGATCCCGAACACCGCCACGGCCACGGCGATGGCCAGCTCGAAGTTGTTCGAGGCCGCCGTGAACGAGAGGGCGGTGGTCTTGGAATAGTCCGCCCCGACCTGCCGGCCCATCCAGAAGCTCACCAGGAACATGGCCACGAAGTAGATCAGGAGGGGAATCGCGATCCGGACCGCGTCGAGAGGGAGCTCCACGATGAGATTGCCCTTCAGGCTGAACATCACCACGATGGTGAAGAGCAGGGCCACCAGGGTCAGGGGGCTTATCCTGGGAATCAGCTCCCGCTCGTACCAGTCCCGGCCCTTCAGCTTCAGAAGGATCACACGAGTCAGGAGCCCCGCCGCGAAGGGGATCCCCAGGTAGATGGCCACGCTTCGGGCGATCTGGCCCATCGTGACCTCCACCAGGCTTCCTTCCAGGCCGAAGAGGGGAGGGAGCACGGTGACGAAGATCCAGGCGTAGACGCTGTAGAAGAGCACCTGGAAGACACTGTTCAGGGCCACCAGGCCGGCAGCATATTCTCCGTCGCCCTCGGCGAGCTCGTTCCAGACGATCACCATGGCGATGCACCGGGCGAGCCCGATGAGGATCAGGCCCACCATGTACTCCGGATGGTCCCGGAGGAAGAGGATGGCCAGCAGGAACATGATGACCGGCCCCACGATCCAGTTCTGGACCAGAGAAAGACCCAGGACCTTCCAGTTCCGGAAGACCTCTCCCAGCTCCTCGTAGCGGACCTTGGCCAGGGGCGGGTACATCATGACGATGAGGCCGACGGCGATCGGGAGTTTGGTGGTGCCCACCTGGAAGCGGTGGATCATCGACTCGATCCCCGGAACGAGCCGGCCGGTGGCCACGCCCGTCGCCATGGCCAGGAAGATCCAGAGCGTCAGATAGCGATCCAGAAACGAGAGTCCCCGGGCGACGGAAGGTGGTGTGGGCCCGGTGGTGGCTCGGGACATGATCGATCTCCTCGGTCGGCGGGGTTTCCGGTGTGCTCAGAGGGCCCCGATCAGCGCCTTCAGGCGCCGCAGGGTCTTCGGTGACAGGCAGTAACAGACCCGGGGCCCATCCACCGAGCCCCGGATCAGCCCGGCCTCTTTGAGCATCTTGAGGTGCTGGGAGACCGTGGACTGGGCCCAGGGGAGCTCGTCGACGATCTCCCCGCACAGGCATTCCTCTCGGCGGGCAAGGATCCGAAGTATCTTCACCCGGGTGGGATGACCCAGGGCCTTGGTGAGCTTCGCCAGCTCCTCGTCCGCGGCCCCTCCCTCCACGGGGCGCAGGTCCGAATCGGTGGCCTCGGGAGGACAGAGCCGATCGACGGTCTCGCGACCTCGATCGTTCATCGCAAATATACGATAATATGCCCGGGCTCCCCGGTCAAGCTCGAAGCAGCCCGACCCTTGACGACAGTTGTGGTTATCCGTATACTGAGGCTGATGACGACATTTGTGGTGATCCTGGGAGGGCCGTCGTGAGCCGAAGGCAGGGCGTGGGAGACCAGGAGCTCGTCCTCCTGGAGTGGGTGGCCGAGAGGGGGCCGGTGAGCGTGGGAGAGGCTGCCCGGGAGTTCGGTGAGGAGCGGGATCTGGCCCGGACGACGGTCCAGACCATGCTCGAGCGGTTGCGACGGAAGGGCCATCTCCGCCGGAAGCGCCGGGACGGGGTCTACCGGTACTCCTCGCCCGATTCTCCGACGGAGGTTCTGCGAAAGGCCGTCGGGAGTTTCGTCGACGGCGCTCTCCAGGGTGCGGTGGCACCCCTGGTCGCCTACCTGGCCGAACGGGAGGAGATCTCCGAGAAGGAGCGCCGGGAGCTGGAACGAATCGTCGAGCGCCTGGGGGATGACAGAGAGAGGCAGGAGGAATGACGGCGATGGCTGCCCTTCCGACCGTGGTTCTCGAACGCCTTGTCGCCGCTTCTCTCGGAGGGGCGGTCGCAGTGGGGATCGTCTGGCTCGCTCTCCGTCTGGTCCCCGGGATCTCGGCCCGGGTCCGGTGTTGGCTCTGGTGGCTGGCGAGCGCGAAGTTCCTCCTGCTGCTCTTCCTGGGGCCGGTGGTGTCTCTGCCCCTCCTGCCGGAGGACTCTCCGGGCCTGCGGCCGAGCGACGGAGAACCGAGTGCCGCTCTCGACCTCCGCGCCTCGTCGGGAGCCGCGGACGAGGGTTCTGGTCCGGCGACGCCGAACGGCGTGGCCGAGGAGGTCGAGAAGGCTCTCTCACCGCCGCAGGCTCCTGC
>JAWVZJ010000265.1:0-4243 GCA_033722255.1 Thermoanaerobaculia bacterium
AGGCCCCGGTGCTCCGACAGTTGATCGAGATGGGGTGGGTGGGTCGGGTCGTCCCGGGGGCTCGGTAACGAGGAGCTCGCGACGGGGCTCGGGGTTCCGGAGGAGGAGGCGATCGCGAGGGTGCGAGGACTCGGTTTCGGCCGGAGGGATGACGCGGGTCCCGGCTTCCGCCGAGGACGTGAGTCTTCCCCTGTGGCCGGTTTCGGATAGTGTCTTCCCCCATGATCCGTCAAAGCCGCCCCGCTCTCGTTTCGATTGCGGTCTTCGTCGCCGCCTCGATGGTGCCCTCGGCCGTCCCGGAACCGGCCTTCGGGGAGGAGGAGACTCCCGTTGCCAGGACGATGGCGGAGGTTCTGGGCGCCACGGAGCCTTCGGACTGGAGGTCCGTGCGTTCCGAGGAGATGCTGATCGTCGATCTGGAGTCTGGGCGTGTGGTGATCGAGCTGGCTCCCGCCTTCGCACCGAAGCACGTGGGGAACATCCGGACCCTGGTACGGCAGGAGTACTTCGACGGCCTCGTGGTCCGAAGAGTCCAGGACAATTACGTGGTGCAGTGGGGGGATCCGGCCGAGTCTCCCGAGGACCGACGGAGTCTGGGCAAGGCGGCGGCGGGATTGGCTCCGGAGCTGGATCGACCCTCGGAAGGTCTGCCGTTCACGCCTCTCCCCGACGGCGATGTCTACGCCCCCGAGGTCGGCCTCTCCGGAGGGTTTCCGG
This sequence comes from Thermoanaerobaculia bacterium, assembly GCA_033722255.1. GTDB lineage: Bacteria > Acidobacteriota > Thermoanaerobaculia > Multivoradales > JAIOJS01 > JAWVZJ01. Next base: position 718 of record JAWVZJ010000265.1, read on the forward strand.
TCGCTCGGAATCCGAGTACCGGCCGCGTCTGGCTCGCCCACTGCTACGGGATGGTCGGTGTGGGCCGGGGGGTGGCTCCGGACTCGGGGAACGGCTCCGAGCTCTACGTAGTCATCGGTCACGCTCCCCGGCATCTCGATCGCAACGTCACCCTCGTGGGCCGGGTTCTCCGGGGCATGGAGCACCTCTCCAGCCTTCGCCGGGGAAAGGGTTCCCTGGGTTTCTACGAGGATGCCGAAGATCACGTGCCGATCCGGTCGATCCGGATGGCGTCCGATCTCTCGGTCGGGGAGCGGAAGGATCTCCAGGTCCTCCGGACCGACACCGAGGCGTTCCGGGCTCTGGTCCGGGCCCGCCGGCACCGGACCGAGGACTGGTTTCTCGATCCCGTGGGAGCGGTGGGGCTCTGCAACGTGCCCGTTCCGGCGCGGACGGCACGGGAGAACCTGGTGAGCCCCGGGGAGCGATCCCAGGGGAGCGATTCCGGGGATGGCTGATTCGGGATGCGGGAGAGGCGTTCCGGGCTCCGGTGATCCTCCCTCTCGATCTCCGGGAGGCTCGTCAGGAAGGGGCCGGGACCTCGACCGGGTCGTCTCTCCGGGAGGTTCGTTCTCGCTTCCGTCGGCTGGCGACCCAGGCGTGAGCCCCGTGGCCCAGAATCCAGAGACCGGAGGCGAGGCAGTGGACGACGATCCAGGTGGTCCTCCAGCCCTCGGTGACGGTGGTCTGGATCAGGTAGCCGGAGGCGACCATGGGTACCAGGTTGAAGAGGAGGAGAAGCCCGGTCTTGCGCCCGCTGGGGACACCCTTCTTCCAGTGCATCCAGACGTGATTCTTCCAGATCAGGCCGGCGGCGAAGACCAGGAGGGGGGCGAAGAGCACGTGGAGATGCTGGACCTGGGGCTGAAGAGGATGGTTCACCACCGCGTAGGGATCCACCGGCTCCAGGACGTACCGCATCCAGGCGTAGACCAGGCCGGTTCCGCCCACCAGGATCGTGGAGAGATGAACCGACCAGGCCTCCCACTGCTTCATCGGTCTTGCTCCGTGGTTCGCGCCGGCTCCTCGGGCCCCGACTTCCCTCCCTCGGAGCTGTCCCCGTCGGCCAGGATCTCGTGGAGGGCCAGGGTTCGGCGCACGGCCCGGGTCGTGGCCCGGGCGGTCAGGGTAGCTCCCGTGACCGAACGGATCTCCCGCTTGAGAGCCAGGTCCTCGTCCAGCTTCTCCCCCTCGAACTGCTCGTACCAGGCGTCGACCGGGATGTAGTCGGGGGGCTCCTTGAAGGAGAGGAGCTCGACCCGCTCCACGGTCCCCGCGGGCGAGACCACGATCATCAGGGTCTCCGGAAGGGTCCGGACCCGGTGGACGTCGAAATAGGCGGTTCCGCCGAGCTCGCCGTCGCAGAGTGCCCGGTAGGGATAGACGATCGCCGTCTCCGGCTGGCTCCCGGAGCGCTCCTCGATCGCCCGGAGCTGCTCCCTGTCGAGGTAGACCGTGCTCCGACGGACCTCGCAGCCCGGAAAGGCCAGGTCCAGGGCCTCCTCGGTGGTGAGGAAGAGGCGGGCCTGGAGCCCGGGCGCACCGAGGACGAGGAGGGCCGCCGTGGCGACGACGACCCCCCCGATCCTCCGGAGCCCTCCGGAATCAGAAGATGTAGCCGATCCCCACATTGATCTGGTCGTTCCCGGTGTCCGCCTCGTTGGAGACGTCCTGGTAGTCGACCTTCAGGACCACCTGGTCGATCGGCTTGTAGTCGAGACCCAGGGTCAGGATCTCCCGGTCGTTGGCGGGGTTCGCCCCGAATCCGGCCGGGACCGAATCCTGGGTGTTCACCTGCTCCCACCGGACGAACGGAGTCAGCTGTGCTTCCCCCGCCTCCGCCAGGGTCAGCACGTCGAAGCCCGCCTGGAGGTAGGCCCCTTGGAGCTCTTCGCCGACGGACGCCGAGCCCGTCAGTCCGAGGGCGGCGTTGAGCGCCGCCACGTCGTCGAGCTCGGCCCAGGCTCCCAGGGCCCGGAGCTCGAACCCTCGCCAGGAGTACTCCGCGTGGGCCTCCAGGATGGTGGTCCCCACGTCGACGGACGCACCTCCCGGTCCCGTCAGGTCCTGTCCGGAGTCTCCGAGGTAGAAGGAGCCTCCCAGCTGGAGCCCGGGGACCGGACCGTAGTCGGCCCGGGTCACCCAGGCGAAGTCGTCGGCCAGGGCCTTGGAGCCCTTCTGACGACCGCCCCGCAGCCCGCCGGCGGAGAACTCGGCGCCTTCGAGGCCGTTGACTACGTAGGAGCGGTAGGAGACGGGACCGATCTCACCGAACAGGCCGAAGCCGTTCTCCCGCCAGGTGGTGGGGATGATGACACTCTCCGTGACCGGCCTCTGGGCTCCGAGGAAGACCGTGGGCTCGTGGAGCTCGTTGATGAATCCCATCGGGACCAGTAGCAGTCCCGCCCGGACGTTGAAGGCCGGACGATGGAGGTAGTCCAGATAGGCGAACTCCACCGAGGCCGACCCGTCGGCTCCCGTGGAGGCGTGCTCGAACTCGATCTCCGAGTTGAAGAGCCAGCGGTCGTTGAACTTGTAGCCGAAGTAGACGATGCCCCGGAGGAAGTCGAACTCGTCGGTCCCGCCGTCGACGCTCTCGTAGATCATCTCCCCGTAGCCGCCGATGGAGAGCCCCTCCTCGGTTCGGTAGATCTTGGAGGCGGCGGGGCCGTAGCCGTACTGACTCCGGTCCGCCTCGGCGGCGACCTCTCCCAGCCGGAGGTCCTCCAGCTCCCGGGCCAGGACTCCGAGACGCCGCTCGAGCTCCTGGAGCCGCTCTTCGGTCCCTTCGGAAGTCTGAGCGGCTTCGCCCTCGCCGTCGGGGGTCGTCTTCCTTGGCTTCTCCTCCCGCAGGGTCTCCAGCTCGCCCTTCAGCTCCTGGATCTCCTGCTCGAGGGCCTCGATCCGCTCTTCGGCCGGTTTCTCGGCCAGGAGCGGCGAGGCGGAGATCCCGATCAGGAGCACCGCCACCAGGGCGGCACGAGCCAGGTTCATGGAACAGGCGACAGATCGTGGAAAATCGGACATGTATACTCTCCTTCAGCGTTCCTCCGCCGGCGCAGGCACGCCGACGAAGGTCGTCATCGGGGACGGAGAGCGTTCGACAGTCCATGTGAACCGCTCTTCGTTCCCTTCATCTGGTTGGGGTCCCTCCAGGACCCCGGCTTTTACGGACATCGATCCTTCGACCGGTCGGACTCTTTCCCGTAGACCGGAGGTGATCTCGACCGCGGTCCGGTCCTCGGTGACCGAGAGAGCGACCGCCTCGATCCCTGGGAGCTCCTCGGCTCGGACGACCGCCTCCTTCGGTCCCAGGACGAAGAGACCGGTGGAGAGGCAGTCGGCGCGGAATGCGCTGGGGGCGATCACGGTCAGGCTGCCGAAATCCTCGGCGGGGCGACCGGTCCGGGGGTCGAGGAGGTGCCCCACCGGACGCCCTTCGACGGAGAGTCCCCGCTGACCGTTTCCGGTCGTGGCCGCCGAGACC
>JAWVZJ010000266.1:0-4234 GCA_033722255.1 Thermoanaerobaculia bacterium
AGCAGATCCGGACCCAGATCGAGGAAACGACCTCCGACTACGACCGGGAGAAGCTCCAGGAGCGCCTGGCCAAGCTGGTCGGCGGCGTGGCCGTCATCCGGGTCGCTGCCGCCACCGAGACCGAGATGAAGGAGAAGAAGGCCCGGGTCGAGGACGCGATGCACGCGACCAAGGCCGCCGTCGAGGAGGGCATCGTGCCCGGAGGCGGCGTGGCCTTCCTCAGGGCTCTGAGCGCCATCGAAGCGCTGGAAGGTGAGGGCGACGAGTCGATCGGTATCGATATCGTGCGCCGCTCCCTCGAGGAGCCGTCTCGCCAGATCGTGAACAACGCCGGTGAAGAGGGTTCCGTCATCGTCCGACAGCTCGTGGAGCAGACGGGCAATATGGGCTGGAACGCCGCGAAGGGCGAGATGGAAGACCTGGTGGCGGCCGGAGTCATCGACCCCGCCATGGTGGCCAAGACGGCCCTTCTGAACGCCAGCTCCATCGCCGGTCTCATGCTCACCACCGAGGCCCTCGTCTCCGAGATCCCCGAGAAGGGTGACGACGACGACGAGATGGGCGGCGGCCCTGGTGGCATGGGCGGCGGCATGGGCGGAATGGGTGGAGGCATGGGCGGCATGTACTGAGGTCCCCGAGCCGACACCTGACACGAAGATTCCGGGGTGGGTCCTTCGACCCCCCCCGGTCTTTTTTTTGCCTGGACAGAGCCTCGAGTCTCCTCGTGCCGGTCTCCTGGGCTCCGGTTTGAGTGCTGACCTCTCCCCCCGGTTCGAGGAGCTCGGAGACGTCGGTTCCCTGGTCCTGGGGCATCTTTCCCGGGAGCGGGGACAGCGCTGCCAACGCCCCAGAGGTAGACGTCTTGACGGGGCGGCCACCAGAACGGACCACCCGCCGACGACGATTCGACTTGTCGGTCCGGGTTTTCCCCGGACCCCCGATCCCGCGCCCGCCGAGATCTCCGGCCTGGTTCTTGTCGTTCCCCCCCTGGGGGCGGCGGAATGGCCTGGGACTCCGTGACGGGTTCCGTCCCGGCCGGCTACCTGCTCCGGCTCAGCCCTCGATCCGCTCCCAGGGCCTTCCGTCTTCGGCGAACACCAGCACCCCTCCGCCGACCTCCGTCAGGAGGCCTTCCAGGATCTCGGTCAACCGATCCTCCCGGTGGGGATCATCGCAGACGGCCAGGACGGAGTCCCTCAGGGTGGAGAGGAGCTCTTCGTCGGAGAGCTCTCGGGTCTCGTCTTTCTCGCCCTTCTCCAGGCGGAACACCTTCTTCACGGGATAGCTGCTCTCCCCCCGGTCCAGGTGGGCCTGTCTCCCGACCTCTCCCGTGAACGGCGTCCGTCCCGCCCTCGGAGATCCGTCGCCCGGGAGCAGTGCGTTCAGCTCGTCGGAGAGGACCCGGAGGCCCGCACCCATCGCCAGGCGGCTCAGAGTGGACTTGCCGGCTCCGGCTCCTCCTGCGCAGAGGACGGCTTCCTCCTCGCCGAGCACGATCCCCGCGCTCTGAAGCAGGACGCCCCCTTCGTCCAGGAGTCGGTACGAGGTCGCCACCCGGAGAGCCTCCTCGAAGATCGAGAGAAACTGCTTCCCCGCTCCCCGGGCGGTCCAGATCGAGACCTCGAGCCCCGATCGCCAGTCGAGGCGGCCCATGAACCCGGGACCGGCCAACCGCACGGCATCTTCCTCGTAGTCCAGCTCGATCGTCTCGTCGGTGATGTCGGAGCCGTCGGCATCCCGGAAGTCTTCCTCTTCGGCCCGATACACGTGAATCCAGACCGTTTCCTCCGGCGAGGAGCCCATGGACGGACCCCCGAACGACGAGGCGCCGCCACCGGGAACACCGGGGCCACCGGGTGTGGACATCGGCGATGCTCCCGGTCCCGGTCCGGTCGCTCCCTCCGCCAGCCCCGAGTCGTCCCGGGCCAGATCCCCGTAGCGTCCCCGGATCATCCTCTCCTGGTCCGAGGAGAGGCCTTCGATCCGGTACGGACCGCCGGAAAAATCGATCTCCACCATCCCCGCTCCCCAGTCTTCGCCGGCGGGTCGAGTGGGGAAGAGCTCGGGGGAGGTCAGATACGTTGCACCAAAAGAGCTCGACATGGCGGGGATTGTAACGTCTCGGGCCGTCGGTGCGCGACCTGTCAGTGCACGATTCCGGGATCGCCCTTCCCGGCGCCGTCCTCCACCCCGGTCTGGTTCGGCCGAATCTCGATCTCTCCCGACCGGGAGCTCAGGGTCGCCTCCGGGAGCAGCTCCCCGAGGACCCTCCGCAACACCCGATCGTCGCCGTCGTCCAGGACCCCTTCGATCCTCTCGAGGGCGATCTCGATCCGTTCGCTGGAAGGAGCCTGGAGCCGGCCGATGAGGATCTTCGGATGCCGGGTCTTCGCGAGCTCCTCCCGGGCGAGCTCGAGCTCCTCGTGGAGCTTCTCTCCCTGCCGGACTCCCGTGAACACGATCTCCACGTCCCGTCCCGGCTCCAGACCGGAAAGACGGATCATGTCCCGGGCCAGGTCCAGGATCCGGACCGGATCTCCCATGTCCAGGACGAAGATCTCTCCGCCTTCGCCCATGGCCGCGGCTTGCAGCACGAGCTGGGTCGCCTCGGGAATGGTCATGAAGTAACGGCGCATGTCCGGGTGCGTGACCGTGACCGGCCCTCCCTCCTGGATCTGGCGGCGAAAGATCGGCACCACCGATCCGGTGGATCCGAGGACGTTTCCGAATCGCACGGCCAGAAATCGGGTCTCGAAGCGTCGGTCCAGGGTTTGGATCACCAGCTCCGCCAGGCGCTTGGAGGCTCCCATCACCGAGGTGGGATTGACCGCCTTGTCCGTGGACACCAGCACGAAACGGTCGACGCCGGCCTGTCCCGCGAGCCGGGCCAGGTCCCTCGTGCCGAGGGTGTTGTTGAGCACCGCTTCGGCGGCATTGATCTCCATGAGGGGTACGTGCTTGTGGGCCGCGGCGTGGAGGACGATTTCCACCCGATGCTCGGCGAGGGCGCTCCGCATCCTCTCGATGTCCCGGATGTCCGCCACCAGAGGCTCAACGGCCACGTCCGGCCACAGGCGGAGAACCTCCCGATAGATCTCGAAGAGGGCGGGCTCGGCCCGATCGATCATCACCAGCTTCCGGGGTCGGAATCGCGCCACCTGCCGGGCCAGCTCGGATCCGATGGAGCCGCCGGCACCGGTGACCATCACCACGGAGTCGGTGAGGAAGCGGGCCATCTCCTCCTCGGCGAGCTCGACCGGCTCCCGGCCCAGGAGATCTTCGATCTGGACCTCCCGGAATCGGGAGACGCTGACGCGTCCTTCCAAAATTTCGAACAGCCCGGGCATGATCCGGACCTGCACCCCCAGGCGCTCCCCCAGGCTCACCAGGTCTCGGATCACCTCCCGGGGACCCCGGGCCATGGTCACCACGAGCTGCTCGATCTTCTCGTCCGCCACGAGCTCGGGGATCTCGTCCAGGGTCCCGAGGACCGGTACTCCGTGGAGGATCGCTCCCTGCTTGGCCGGCGCGTCGTCGACGAATCCCACCACTTCGAGCTCCCGGTGGGGTTGGCGGGCGAGCTCCCGGGCCGCCATCAATCCCGCCTGCCCGGCACCGACCAGGAGGGCGCGGCTCCCCTCGGCTTCCCGTTCCCGGCGTCCGATCCGCCAGGGTCGCCCCCGTTCGTAGCGCTCGTAGAGGGCCCGCCGGGTCACCCGGATCAGGAGCAGCCCCCCGAAGGCCAGGACCGTATCCATGAGTGTCACGGAGAGAGGGATCCGCCAGGCCCTGAGCGGATCCGGGAGGCCGTACCGCAGCAGCAGCATGGGCGCCGCGGAGAGCCCGGCGGCGATCACGAAGACCCGGAGCTCGGCCATTCCCACGTACCGCCAGATGAAGCGGTAGATCCCTACCAGGAGGATCACCGAGAACTGGATCAGCACCACCAGGGGAAGCTGGACCAGGAAGCTCTCGACCGCGTAGTCCGGGAGGTGGAAGTCGAACCGCAGCAGGTAGGCGAGGGCGAAGGCCAGGGTGAGGATCGAGAGATCCAGGAAGATCTGGACCTCCCGGCGCAGATGCCGGGTCCAGAGGGGCCTGTCACCGATCAGGCGGGGCTCGGCTCCCGGTTTCTTCGGCTCGCGAGAACGGTTGTTCACGCCCCCATGGTAGCGCCGCCGAGACGGGTAATGAACCCAGAAATCCCTCGACTCCGCCGATCTCTCCGACACGA
>JAWVZJ010000267.1:0-4219 GCA_033722255.1 Thermoanaerobaculia bacterium
GGCGATCGTGATCCCCCGCTCGCGCTCCTCCGGAGCCTTGTCGATGTTGTCGAACGTCATGTACTCCGCCAGACCCTGCTCCGCCAGAATCCGCGTGATCGCCGCCGTCAACGTCGTCTTCCCGTGATCCACGTGACCGATCGTCCCGATGTTCACGTGCGGCTTCGTACGCTCGAACTTCTCCTTCGCCATGGCTCCCTCCTCCTCAGATCCGGGCCGGCTCCGGGGCCGGCCGATACAAGGTTGGTCTTCTCGAACGGTTCATCGATTCCATCGCCTCAGCCCGCGGCCTTCGCCACGACCTCCTCGCTGACGCTCTTCGGTGCCTGCTCGTACTCCGCGAACTGCATGGTGTAGGTCGCCCGGCCCTGGGTCAGGGATCGCAGATCGGTGGCGTACCCGAACATCTCGGCCAGGGGAACCCGGGTGCTGATCACCTGGGCGTTGTCCCGGGGCTCCATCTCCTGGACCCGGCCTCGGCGGGACGTGATGTCTCCGATCACGTCGCCCATGTACTCCTCGGGGGTCACGACCTCCACCGCCATTACCGGCTCCAGAATGACGGGACGGGCCCGGTCCATGGCGTCCTGGAAGGCCATCGAGCCGGCGACCTTGAAGGCCACCTCCGACGAGTCCACCTCGTGATGGCTGCCGTCGTAGAGCTCGACCTCCACCCCGCTCATGGGGTATCCAGCCAGGGGACCCGTCTCCATGGCCTCCCGGATCCCCTGCTCCACCGGCTTGATGAAGTCCTTGGGGATCACCCCTCCCTTGATCATGTCCTCGAAGACGAGGCCGTCCTCCTCGGTGGGGCGGATCCGGATCTTGGCGTGACCGTACTGACCCCGCCCGCCGGTCTGCCGGACGAAGCGACCCTCGCCTTCGGCCTCCCGGGTGATCGCCTCCCGGTAGGCGACCTGGGGCCTGCCGATGTTAGCCGCCACGTTGAACTCCCGGACCAGCCGGTCGGTGATGATCTCCAGATGAAGCTCCCCCATTCCGGAGATCAACGTCTGTCCCGTCTCGTGGTCGGTATGGACCCGGAAGGTCGGGTCCTCGTTCATCAGCTTGGCCAGGGCGTTGGCGAGCTTCTCCTGATCGGCCTTCGTCTTGGGCTCGATGGAGACCGCGATGACCGGCTCCGGGAAGGTCATGGACTCCAGGACGATCGGATCGTCTTCGGAGCAGATCGTGTCGCCGGTGGAGACGTTCTTGAGCCCTACGGCCGCCGCGATGTCACCGGCCCAGACCTCGTCGATCTCCTCCCTCTTGTTCGCGTGCATCTTCAGGATCCGTCCGATCCTCTCGCTCTTCCTCTTGCCCGCGTTCAGAACGGAGCTCTTGGCTTCGACGTGTCCCGAGTAGACCCGGAAGTAGGCCAGCTGGCCCACGAAGGGATCGGACATCAGCTTGAAGATCAGGGCCGAGAACGGCTCGTCGTCCCTCGCGGCCCGGGTCTCGGGCTCCTCGGTCTCCGGATCCAGGCCCTCGATGGGCGGCAGGTCGGTGGGGGCCGGGAGGTAGGCCAGGATCGCGTCCAGGAGGGGTTGCACGCCCTTGTTCTTGAAGGCGCTCCCGCACAGGACGGGCTGGATGAGATCGGCGAGGGTCGCCCGACGGAGGCCGGCCCGGATCTCGTCGTCGGTGATCTCCTCGCCGGCCAGGTACTTTTCGAGGAGCTCCTCGTCATTCTCGGCCACGGCCTCCACCATGGCCTCCCGAGCCTCGGTGGCCTCCTGGAGCAGATCCTCCGGGACCTCCATCTCCTCGTACTCGGCTCCAAGGGTCTCGTCCTTGTAGAGATAGCCCTTCATGGCCACCAGGTCGATGACCCCCTTGAGATCGTCCTCCCGCCCCCAGGGGATCTGGATCGCCACCGGATTCGCCCCCAGGCGGTCCCGCATCATCTGAATGCACCGCTGGAAGTTGGCTCCGACCCGGTCCATCTTGTTCACGAAGGCGATCCGGGGCACGCGATACTTGTTCGCCTGCCGCCACACCGTCTCCGACTGGGGCTCGACGCCGGCCACGGCGTCGAAGAGGGCCACGGCACCGTCCAGGACCCGGAGGGACCGCTCGACCTCCGCCGTGAAGTCCACGTGACCCGGAGTGTCGATGATGTTGATCCGGTGGTCGTGCCAGTAGCACTGGGTGGCGGCGGAGGTGATGGTGATCCCCCGCTCCTGCTCCTGCTCCATCCAGTCCATCTGGGCCGTTCCCTCGTGGACCTCGCCGATCTTGTAGCTCACCCCCGTGTAGTAGAGGATCCGCTCCGTCGTCGTGGTCTTCCCGGCATCGATGTGGGCCATGATGCCGATGTTGCGGGTCTTGTCGAGTGCGATCTGTCTTGCCATCGTTCTGCTCTGCTTGGGCGCCGGATGCGGTTCGGCATCGGCCTCCGTCTACCAGCGATAGTGGGCGAAGGCTTTGTTGGCATCGGCCATCCGATGCGTGTCTTCCTTCCTGCGAATGGCCGAACCCCGATTGTTCGCTGCATCCATCACCTCGTTCGCAAGGCGGAGCCTCATGGTCTTCTCCCCCCGAGTCTGGGCGCTCTTGATCAGCCAGCGCATAGCCAGGGCGAGCTTGCGGTCCGGACGGACGTCCACCGGGACCTGATAGGTGGAGCCACCGACCCTCCGGGACTTCACCTCCACCGACGGCTTCACGTTCTCCACCGCCTTCTTGAAGATCTTCATCGGATCGTCGCCCATCTTCTCCTCGATGAGCTCCATGGCGTCGTAGAAGATCTTCTCCGCCGTGGACTTCTTCCCGTCCCGCATGATGTTGTTGATGAACTTCGTCACCATCTGGGAGTTGTACAGGGGATCGGGAAGGACCTCCCGCTTGGGGATGTAACCGCGTCTGCTCATGATCTGACTCTCTCTCTCACTCTCGGGCTCGGGGCTCCATCAGGACTTCGGTCGCTTGGTCCCGTACTTCGAACGGCCCTGGCGACGCCCCTCGACGCCCATGGCGTCCAGGGTGCCCCGGACCACGTGGTACCGAACCCCGGGGAGATCCTTCACCCGGCCTCCTCGGATCAGCACGATCGAGTGCTCCTGGAGGTTGTGGCCCACTCCCGGGATGTAGGTGGTCACCTCGATCCCGTTCGTCAGCCGGACCCGGGCCACCTTCCGGAGGGCCGAGTTCGGCTTCTTCGGCGTCTGGGTGTACACGCGGACACAGACCCCCCGCTTTTGCGGCGAGCCCTCCAGGGCCGGGCTCTTCGTCTTGGACTTCTGCTGCTTCCGGCCCTTGCGCACTAGCTGGTGAATGGTCGGCATCCGTGTCTCCTGGGCTGGCAAACTCTCGGTCGGGGACACACTGCACCCGACCTCGTCGAATTCAAGACTGTTCGTTAGCGCGTATCCTCGGCGGAGCCCTTTAGCTCCCCGGCGGGATCACGGCGGAGCGAGGCTCCGCTCGGGCTCACGAGGAAAACTTCTCCCTTGCGGTCTGAAACCGCGGTGGAAGTACGGATCCTAACAGTCGAGGGTTCCGGCGTCAAGGCCTTCGGCAAGGCCGTCCCCAGCCAGCACCGAGGGCGCGAACGGCCGGAAACCGGCCCATGCCGGGCCCCTCGATGGACCGGAACTGATCGCCGCCACCCGAGAGACCGCCGCATCCGGTGACCGGGCGGATCGAAGGGGCCGCCTCGCTACTCGCTCTCCAGCACCTCTTTGGGGAGGGTCCGGATGTCCTCGGTGAAGTCGATCAGGACCTCCGGCCGCTCCTCGGCCTCGTACTCCGGCTCCTCCTCGAAATGGTGGTCGTGGTAGTGCTCCATCCCGGTTCCGGCAGGGATGAGCCGGCCCACGATCACGTTCTCCTTCAATCCCCGGAGATGATCGATCGCCCCGTTGATCGAGGCCTCGGTCAGCACCCTGGTGGTCTCCTGGAAGCTGGCGGCGGAGATGAAGCTGTCCGTGGACAGCGAGGCCTTGGTGATCCCCAGGAGCAGCGGCCGCCCGATGGCCGGCTGTCCACCGGCGGCGATGACCCGCTCGTTCTCCTCCTGGAATCGGAACCGGTCCACCTGCTCGTCGATCAGGAACTCGGTGTCGCCGACCTCCGAGATCTTCACCGACCGCATCATCTGGCGGACGACCACCTCGATGTGCTTGTCGTTGATGTTGACGCTCTGGGAGCGGTAGACCTCCTGGATCTTGTCCACGAGATACCGCTGGAGCTCCTTCTCGCCCAGGACCTGGAGTAC
>JAWVZJ010000268.1:0-4214 GCA_033722255.1 Thermoanaerobaculia bacterium
CTCTCGCAGTCGAGGAAGTCCACCCTCTGAGCTCGGCGTCTGGGTCCTCCGAGACCGGCTCGTAGCAGGCCCGCCCTCGGCTACATCGTCGGCGAGGTGTCCGGCCTGCCGATCGAGACCTTCACCGAGGAACGGATCCTCCGCCTGCTCGGGCTCGACGACACTTCGACCGGCTTCTCGGCCGATTCCGAGTGGCGAGCGGGCCTCAACCCCTGGTACCGGTGGAACCGACCGCGCCGCGGGATACGACCTGCGCTAGGCCACCGGCGAGTCCTGGTGGATCCCGGGCGACCCCTGGTCCTCCAGGCCGTGAAGCTCCGCAACTTCTCGTTCGCGACCGCCGATCGAGAGCAACGTCTGGAGACACTGGGCCAGATGCTCCCGCCCCTCCTCCCTCCCGGTCCACCGTCTGACCGGCTCCGCAACGACGGGGTCATTTTCTGGGATGACCCGGTAGATCGGATCCCGGTAGATGGGATCAACGGGTTCCGGGCAGGGCCGAGTAGGAGTGGTCGGCCGGTAGGTCCCGAAGTCGGGCGGCGGTGCCGTCGGGGTAGCGAAGCTCGACCCGGGCGGTCCGGGCGTCTCCCGGCCCGAAATGGAGGGGGCGGGCGCTACCGGAGAGGTAGGAGCCGCCGGAGATCAGCTGCCGGACCTGGACTTGCGCGACTGGGACTTGCCCGACTGGGACCTGCCCGGTCTGGCTCCGACCGGCCGCGGCGACCTCGGTCCGGGGCCCGACCGAGGTCGGTCCCGGATTCGGAGACCGGAGATCCAGGGCCACCCAGCTCCCGGCGGGCGAGGTCCGGTCGGCGAGGAAGACGGCCGGCGCTCCCCGGGGAAGGGACATGACGAACAGGTCGAGGAGGCCGTCCCGGTCCACGTCGGCCGTCGCTCCTCCCCGGGCGGCCAGCTTCCCGGCCACCGCCCCGGCCTCCTCCACCAGCTCGAAGCCTTCCTCGCGGCCCCGGTAGATCAGGAGGGGCTGGCGGTACCCGCCCTGGGCGTAGGCGTCGACGAGGGGATCGGAGCTGAGGAGCGCCGCGAGCCGGGAGATCCGATCGGGGATGATGTGGCCGTTGGCCACGTAGAGGTCGAGCTTCCCGTCGAGGTCGAAATCCACCATCTCCGTGGCCCAGCCCACCCAGTCGTAGGATCCGGCGAACAGCCCGTAGTGGCGGGTCCGATCTTCGAAGACCAGATCCCCGTGATTGACGAAGAGGGTGTTCGGCTCGTCGACGTAGTTGGTGACGAGGATGTCGGGATAGCCGTTGCCGGCCACGTCCCCGACCGCCAGCCCCATGGCCGACTCCCATCGCCCATGCCGTCCGTTGCCCACTCCGGCCAGGGTGGTGACGTCCTCGAAAGTCCCGTCGCCCCGATTGCGAAACAGGGTGTTCCGGCCCCGGTCGTTGGCCACGTAGAGATCCGCCCGGCCGTCCAGGTCGAAGTCGGCGGCCACCACGCCCAGGCCCCGGCCCTCGGAGTCGGCGACCCCGGCCTCCTCCGTGATCTCGGTGAAGCGACCGTCGTCGTTCCGCAGGAGGGCGTTGGCGGGGGCGGGATACTCCTCCGGCATCCTCAGTTTCAGATCCGGCCACGCCATCTCCTCCTCCACCGAGGTCTCGACGTAGCGGACCAGATAGAGGTCCAGGTCACCGTCGCCCTCCAGATCGAGGAAGGCGGCCCCGCAGTTGTAGTCGGGGGCCCGGATCCCGGTCTCCTCCCCCACCTCCCGGAAGGTCCCGTCCTCCCGTCCCAGCCAGAGCTGATTCTCGCCCACGAAGGTCAGGAAGAGGTCGAGGCGGCCGTCGGCGTCCACGTCCTCGAACAGGGCGCCGGAGCCCCAGCCGCAGGCCCGGAGACCCAGGCGCCGGGAGACCTCGACGAACCTCTCCCCCCCTTCGTTCCGGAACAGGAATCCGCAGCGGGTCGGCTCCCGATCCGCTCGGTACTCCGGAATCCCCTGGGTCACGTAGAGGTCGGGGTCCCCGTCCCCGTCGAAGTCGCCCCAGGCCACCCCTCCCCCCATGGTGGCGATGATCTTGCCCCGCCGCAGGTCGGCGGGATAGTGGATGTCGCCGAGGCCCACCGCGGCCGTCCGGTCGACGAAGTGGAACGGTCCGTCGACGGAGGTCCCGGTGGAGGGGGGCGGCGAGGTCGAGCATCCCGCGACGAGCAGGCAGGCGAGGCACAAGCCCGGCCAGAGCGGGGATCCGAAAGGTCGCCGAATCGTTCTTCCGTCCCTCCTCACCGGACCGCGAGAGTACCACGGAAGGAGCCGGGTACCTCTCGCCCTCGGGAGCCCCGGAACGATCGTCTACAATCCCCTACAATTCTCGCATCGAGAACGAGCGTGGCCCGGCCGCGGAAGGAGAGACGGGATGAGGCTGAGGAGAGCGGTGGAGTCGATGGCGTCCAGAGCCGCCGAGATGGCATGGCCCACTGTCCGGCGGCTGGCGAGAGCCGGGCGACGGACGTTTCAGCCGGAGTGGGCCCCGGCCCCCCTCGAGAAGAGCCACGAGAAGAGCATGCCCGTACTCGGCTGGCCCCGGACCACGGATTCTCTCTGCCCCGACTGCGTCCGCGAGGCCCGGGAGGCGATCCTGGCCGGCGAGCGGGACTGGAGGGCACTGCTCGAGGAGACTCCGGGAGAGATCGAGGCCACGATCCGGGAGCGGGACGGAGAGATCGTCATGGAGAAGAGCTGTCCGGTCCACGGGGAGTTCCAGGACGTCATGGCCATCGATCCCGGCTTCCTGGAGCGGATCGAGAGCCTCCATCCCGGCGACGACTTCGTCACGGCCGAAACTCCCCTCCGGGATCACGGGAGCTCCACCATCCGGAAGGGGAGGGGGGCGGTCCTCACCGTCGATCTCACGAACCGCTGCAACATGATGTGCGACGCCTGCTTCATGGACGCGAACCAGGTGGGCTACGTCCACGAGCTCACCCTGGAGGATGTCCAGAAGATCCTGGACGATTCCCTGGACGTGAAGCCCCGGCGTCAGATGTCGATCAACTTCTCCGGCGGCGAGCCCACGATCTCGCCCATCTTCCTGGACGCCGTGCGCTACGCCCGGGACGTCGGGTACTTCAGCATCCAGGCCTCGACCAACGGCATCCGGTTCGCCCGGGAGCCGGAGTTCGCCCTCGCCGCCCGGGAGGCCGGCCTGCGGATCGCCTACCTCCAGTTCGACGGCGTCCACAACGAGGCCCATGCCCACCGGAGGATCGCCAACCTCTTCGACGTCAAGCAGCGAGCCATCGACAACCTGGCCGCGGCCGACATCGACGTGGTCCTGGTGCCCACCATCATCAACACGATCAACAACGACCAGGTCGGGAAGATCCTCGACTTCGCCGTCGACAACGCCGACAAGGTGACGGTGATCTCCTTCCAGCCGATCTCGTTCACCGGCCGGGACGAGGAGATCGATCCCGAGACCCGGCGACGACGCCGCTACACCCTCTCCCACCTGGCCCGGGACGTGAGCACCCACAACGGGGAGATCCATCCCCGGGACGACTGGTACCCCCTCTCGGCTCTGGGCCCCTTCTCCGACCTGGTGGACGTCCTCCTGGGGGCGAACGCCGAGTTCGGGAGCCTCAAGTGCGGCTGCCATCCGAACTGCGGCGTGGGAACGCCCCTCTTCGTCAACAAGGAGACCGGCGAGGCTCTGCCGCTGTCCCGATTCCTCGACCTCGACCAGCTGATGAAGGACGTCCAGTCGATCGCCGACGCCTGTCGCGGCCCGAAGGCCACCCTGGCCCAGGTCGGCCTCGCACTGCTCAAGAACTTCGACGCCGGAAGCTCCCCGGTCCCGTTCTCCGTCCTCTTCCGTCAGTTCCTGAGCCAGACGGGAGCGGAGGGGCACTCGGCCAAGGAGGACGCCAAGCAGTACGACTGGCGGGTCCTCTTCGTGGCCGGGATGTGGTTCCAGGACCTGTTCAACTACGACTTCCGCCGGACCGAGCGCTGCATCATCCCCTACGGCACCCAGATGGGCGAGATCTCCTTCTGTGCCTACAACACCGGCGTGGGATGGCGGAAGATCGTGGAGGAGATGCACAAGGTGGCCACGGTCCAGGACTGGTACAAGGAGGTGGGACGCCATCCGGTCGCGCACGAGTCGACCGAGGAGACCATCGAGGCGTTCACGATCCGGCCCGACCCGGACGGCCAGGGGCTGATCGCGGAGTGGCAGGACAGC
>JAWVZJ010000269.1:0-4213 GCA_033722255.1 Thermoanaerobaculia bacterium
CCTCGTCGTCGTCCGGCTCCTCCAAGATGGGATCCGGGGGAACCGGTGACGCCGGGGGCGTACTCCGGGCCGGCCTGGCCGAGAGAGTGGATTCGTCCGGCTGCCCCGGTTCCTTCGCTCGACCGGACGCGCAGGCGACCGTCAGAGAGCACAGGAAACCGATCAGGAGGAAAGGAACGAAGCCCCTCGCCGGAATCGCCGCCTCCGTGGCGATGTCAGCTTCGGCCATATCGGTCCTCGAGGCGGACGACGTCGTCGAGCTCCGGAGTCGACACCTCCAGGAGATCGCAACCCGCCGGGCCGGCCACCATACGGTGCTTCGTGTGAGGCGGAACATGGTAAGCTTGACCCTTTCCCAGACGGTGGGTCACCATCTCTCCGTCCTCCTCCACCTGGAGCTCCACCTCTCCCTCCGCCAGATAGAGGGTCTCGTCCTTCGCTTCGTGATATTGGAGGGAGAGGGCATGTCCCGCGTCGACGTGGAGGATCTTGCCCACGTAGCGATCGGTATGAGCGTAGATCAGCTCGTAGCCCCAGGGTTTATCGATTTTGATGATATCCTTTAACATTTCTACACTCGCCGTTCATTCCCCGCCGGACCACCCGCCGACGAGCTTCGAGGGCCGAGTCTAACGGATCGTTCAACTGGCAGTCTGTTGGGTCGTCTCTGGGGCGTGCTCCAGGATCTCTTCCAGAAGCTCTTCGACCTCGCTCTGGGAGGCCAGGTCCAGGCAGCGGCGAACCGGTTCCTCGAGCCGAGCGAGATCGAGAGTCCGCACCCGGGACTTCAGGACCGGGATTCGCCGGGGGCTGACGGAAAGGGCCCGGATGCCCAGACCGATGAGCACGGCGGCACCGACCGGGTCCCCCGCCATCTCACCGCAGACCGTCACCGGGATCTCCGCTTGATCGGCCGCCTCGATCACCCCCTGGATCATCCGGAGCAGGCCCGGGTGCAGCGGTTGGTACAGATCGGTGACGTGCTCGTTGTTCCGGTCCGCGGCGAGGGAGTACTGGATCAGGTCGTTGGTGCCGATGGAGAAGAAATCCACCTCCCGGGCCAGGTGGTCGGCGATGAGTGCCGCCGACGGGACTTCGATCATGATGCCCAGGTCGAAATCGCGGCAGTACTCGATTCCCTCCTCGTCGAGCTCGTCCTTGACCGTCTCGGCGAAGGCCCGGAATCTCCGGACCTCTTCCAGGGTGCTCACCAGGGGGAGCATGACCCGGAGATCTCCATGGCAACCGGCTCGGAAGATCCCCCTCAGCTGCTCCCGGTAGATCCGGGGTCGTGCCAGAGTCTGGCGGATGCCCCGGAGTACGAGGACGGGTTTTCCCTCCCGGGTCTCCATGACCTCCCGGGCGAGCTTTCGACCTCCGAGATCGTAAGTCCTGAGGATCACGGGCTCCGGGCTCATCCGCTCCAGGATGGAGCGATAGAGTCGGTAGTGATCCTCTTCGCTGGGAAGCTCCGGGCTCTTCTCGATGTAGAGAAACTCACTCCGATAGAGACCGATTCCACGGGCTCCGTACCGAAGGGCATCGTCGAGCTCCTCGGAGAGATCGATGTTCGCCATGATCCGGATCTCCACTCCGTCGCGAGTGACCGACTCCAGGCCACCGGTCGCGGCCAGCTCCTCTTCCCGGAGCCGGGCCGATTCCCTCTCCTCCCGATACTCGTCCAGGGCGGTGTCGGTGGGATGGAGGATCACCCTTCCGGAATCTCCATCGACGACCACCGGATCTTCGTGGGCGGCCAGCCGGGTGATCCCGGGGAGACCGGTCACCAGGGGAATCTTGAGCGAGTGAGCGATGATGGCGGTGTGGGACGTCTGGCCCCCGACCTCGATGGCGAATCCCACCACTCCCTGGCGGCCGAGTCGCACCGCGTCGGAGGGAGTCAGGTCGTCGGCGATGACGACGACGTCACCCTCGATCTCCGAGAGCTCGTGGTGAGACAGGCCCTGGATGCTCCGGATCAGATGGCGGCCCACGTCCTGGATGTCTTCGCCCCGTTCCCGAAACCGCTCCATCTGAAACCGGGCGAACTGCTGTCGGAGCTCCGTCGTCGTCTCCAGGACGGCCCACTCCGCGTTCACGTGCTCCTCGCGGATCCTCGCTTCGATCCGGTCCAGGAGCTGGGGATCCCTCAACAACAGGGCGTGGGCCTCGAAGATGGCCCCGAGCTCTTCCCCCAGCTCGGCACCGACACGCTGACCGAGGGAATGGACCTCCTCCCGGGCCCGCTCGGCCGCACGACGGAACCGCTCGATCTCCTCCTCGATCAGGTCCTCCGGGAGGGGGAAGCGGTAGACCTCGTCGTTTCGCGTCTCGAGACAGATCGCCTTCCCGACGGCGACACCGCTCGAGACACCGAGCCCCTGGATTACTTCCATCTCCATCGGCTCACCCCTCCTCGTCGAATCCCCGGGCGAAGAGATCGGCCACCGCCTCGCAGGCTTCGGTCTCGTCTCTTCCTTCACAGCGGACGGTGAGACGGGTACCTTCTGGTGCCGCGAGCATCAGGATGCCCAGGATACTCTTGGCATCCACCTGCTCGTTGTCACGGACCAGCTCGACCTCGGAATCGTATCCCCCGGCCAGGTGGACGAGCTTCGCCGCTGCCCTGGCATGGAGACCGAGGCGGTTCACGATCTCCACTTCCTTCTCGATCATCGGGAGGTTTCCCGGAGACGGTCTTCGCCCCGCCGGATTCCCTGCTGACCCTTCTCCTGGATCCAGCGGGCGAGCTGGGCCACCTTCATGGGCCGGTCGCCGAGACAGCTGATCCGAAGCACCATGGGTAGGTTGACGCCGGTGACGACCTCTACCCTCCCCCGCTCGACCAGGCTCAATGCCAGGTTGGAGGGGGTATCCCCGAAGAGGTCCGTCAGGATCAGGACGCCGTCTCCCTCGTCCAGCTCGTCGATGGCGAGCCTGAGATCGTCGAGAAGCCGTTCCCTCGGCTCGTTCCAGTCCAGGGACAGGGCCTGGAGGTTCGGAAGGCCGCCGGAGATCCGCTCTGCCGTGGTCAGGAGCTCCCGGGCGAGGTTGCCGTGGGTGAGGATCAGGGTCTGAATCACGACGGTCCCTCAGCGCTCCAGATCCCGATGGCGGACGGTAGCTTCCCAACCGGCCTCGCCGAGGCGCTCGGCCAGACGCTCCACCAGGGCGACCGATCGATGCCTCCCCCCGGTGCACCCGATCGCGGTGGAGAGGTAGCTACGGTTCTCTTTTTGATACCGGGGCAGGAGATAGGTCAGAAGATCCGCCAGCCTCTCTTCCAGGTCGCGAAACTCCTCCTGCTCGTCCAGATAGTCCAGGACGGGTCGGTCCTGCCCACTGAGTGGTCGGAGCTCGTCCACGAAGTGGGGGTTGGGGAGGAACCGGGCGTCGAAGAGGAGATCGGAGCCCAGGGGGATCCCGTACTTGAACCCGAAGCTCACCAGAGAGACCCGCAGGGTCGTCCGCTCCCGGCGTTCCTCGCCGAAGGTCCGGTACACCGTAGATCGCATCTCGTGGACCGTCCAGTCGCTGGTGTCGAACACCATGTCCGCCAGTCCCCGGAGCTCCTCCAGGCTCCTTCGCTCCTGTCGGATCGCCTCCCGTACCGACACGTCCTGGCGCAGTGGATGGGGTCGCCGGGTCTCGGAGAAACGGCGGATCAGCGTCTCGTCGGAGGACTCGAGAAAAAGGAGCGTCGGCCGGATGCTGGTCCGATCGATCTCCCGGTAGATGTTCGGAAATTCCTCCGCGAAGCCGGGAGCCCGTACATCTGCCACGATGGCCAGCCGCTCCCTCCCCGCGGTGAGACGGTCCGGCTCCTCGAGGAACTCTCGCAACAGAGGAAGGGGCAGATTGTCCACGCAATAGAATCCCAGATCTTCGAAGCACTTCGCCGTGGTGCTCTTCCCAGAGCCCGAGAGCCCGGTGATCATCACCACCTCCGTCCTGGATGTCGTCACGACGATTCCTTCTCCCGGGGTTTCGGCGGATGACGGGGGGGATTCCGCTCCAGCTGTTCCTCGAGCTTTCGGGCGAACTCCCGGGCCGAGAAATGGCCCTGGAGCTTCAGGATGTGGTTGCGGGCGGCGATCTCCACCAGGATCGTCAGATTGCGTCCCACCGCGACGGGCATCCGGATGTACGGGATCGGCATGTCGAGCACGTGGAAGACGGTCTCGTCGAGACCGAGGCGATCGTAGACCACGTC
>JAWVZJ010000270.1:0-4200 GCA_033722255.1 Thermoanaerobaculia bacterium
GGAGATCGCCTCCGATTCGACGATCCGTGAGCTCTACCCCGTCCTGGCCCAGGCCGCGTCGGAGGTGGGAAGCCCCCAGCTCCGGCATCAGGGCACCCTGGGAGGGAATCTCTGCCAGAAGCCCCGGTGCTGGTACTACCGGGGCGACTTCCACTGTCTTCGCAAGGGTGGCTCCACCTGCTTCGCCCTCGACGGAGCCAACGCCTTCCACTGCATCTTCGCGGGAGATCTCTGCTATATCGTCCATCCCTCGGACACGGCCCCGGCCCTGGTGGCCCTAGAGGCCCGGGTCCGGATCGTCGGACCCGGAGGATCCCGGTGGCTCCCGGTGGAGCAGCTTCACGTGCCACCGTCGGAGGATCCTCGGAGGGAGACCGTCCTCGCGTCGGACGAGATCCTGACCGAGGTCCGGGTGCCGGCTCCGAAATCGGGCCTCCGGAGCTCCTACCGAAAGGTCCGGGCCCGGAGGGCCTGGGACTTCGCCCTGGCCGGAGTGGCCCTGGCCCTGGGCTTCGACGGTCAGACCGTACGCCACGCCCGGGTAGTTCTCTCCGGGGCGGCCCCGGTGCCGTGGCGGTCCAGGCCGGTGGAGGAGCTCCTGGTCGGCAGGTCCCTCGACCAGGAGACGGTGAATTTGGCCCGGGAGGCCGTGGTGGAGGGCGCCGAGCCCCTGGAGCACAACGGTTACAAGATCCCCCTCTTCCGGGCGGTCCTCGGCCAGGAGCTCTCGGCCCTGGGGGAGACGGTTTGAGCAAAGCTTCCTCTCGCCAGCGGCTTCCTCGCGACCGGAATCCGGTCGCCTCTCCGGGCCCGTAGGATCCCTGGACTCCGGTCCGGTAGGGCCTGGAGATCGCCGGCCCGGAATCAGGCGGCTCTAAGCGGCAGAGCCCGGGCCCGCCCGAAGCTCTCGGCTCACGCCTCCGAGCTCCGGGCGCTGGCGTACCCGGCCTCCTCCCAGGCGTCCACTCCACCCTCCAGGGCCTTGGTGTCCGAAAAGCCTTCCTCTGCGTACTGTTCCGCCCGACCGGCGGAAGAACCTTCGTCCGGTCAGGCGCAGTAGAAGATGAGCTCCCGGTCGTCGTCGACCTCCCGCTCCCGGAGCTCGTCCAGGGAGATCGAGCCCTCGAGGGCGAGGTCCTCGCACTTCTCTTGGTCGTCGTAGGCGCAGACCAGGAGCGCCTCGCCCGACTGGACCCTTCGTCTGGCCCTGTCCACCTCGATTCGTTCGACTCCTTCCGGCATCGGTCCTCCTCGCGTTCCGGTCCTCTCGGATGTCTCCGGATTTTCGAAAGAGCAAAGAGCCTGCCAAGCGTCCCGGCGTTCTCGCCATCGCTCCGGAGATCCGGCGTCCTGTAGGGGGGAGACGTCCGAGGGAGACCAGCGTCCCTGGAGATCTGGCGTCTCGACACTGGCCGGAGGAAGTGTGGGATCCGCATTGGAGGTCCTCGTACCGTTTGCGTTCGTCGGACCGGGAGCACCTCCGCTGGCAGCACCCTTGCAGATCGTCGCCACAGAGACCGGCTGATCGGTCCGCAACCCAAAGGAGGACCCACCATGTGGAACAAGAGAACCATCGAAACGGCCGTTTTGATCTCCCTCACCCTGGTCCTGATGCCTGCCGCCAGTCACGGCATCGACTTCGGCGTCCGGGGTGGCGTCTACACCGACATCGAAGAGCCCTTCGCCGGAGTCGAGCTCCTGATGCCCGTCGGAGCCTCGAGCTGGTACTTCAATCCCAACGCGGAGTTCGTGGCGGTCAGCGACGGCGATCTGGCCACCGTGAACTTCGACTTCCACTACGACATCCCGGTGGACGCCCCGCTCTACGTCTGGGCCGGAGGCGGACCCGCGGTGATCTTTCGGGATCCCCCGGGCCGGCGGTCCGACGACGAGACCGACGTGGGAGCCAACCTCCTCGTCGGCGTCGGGTGGCAAGATTTGCCGGTCGTTCCCTACGTCCAGGCGAAGATCATCGTCTCCGACGAGACCGAGGTCGTGGCCGCGGTCGGCGTGCGATTCTGACTCAAATTTCCTCCCCGTCCTCGTCCAACCAGGGTGGGTAGAGGCCCGGCCGGCGATCTCTCAGAAACAGCCGGCGAGCCGTGGAACCCTCCACCAGAGACAGGTCCAGATCCACGAGGAGCAGGTCCTCCTCCTTCCGGAGGGCCTGGGCCAGGAGTCGGCCCTCCGGATCCACCACGAACGAATCGCCCGAAAACTCGAGATCTCCCTCGATTCCCACCCTGTTGCACAGGGCCGCGAAGTAGCCGTTCTGAAAGGCCGCGGTCCGGACCTCCGCCTCGAACATCCCCTCGGGCCACTCTCCGGTCACTCCGGCCTGGGGGATCACCACGAGCTCGGCCCCGGCGAGTCCCAGGGCCCGCATGAGCTCCGGGAAGTGCCGATCGTAGCAGATAGCCACTCCGATTCGACCCACTGTCGTGTCGAAGACCGGAGGCCGGAAACCGGCGGCGGGCGGGTCGTAGTAGTCCCGTTCCCAGAAGCCCGGGTACTGGGTGATGTGGACCATCCGGGAGACCCCCAGGAGCCGCCCGGTCCGGTCGAAGACGGGAGAGGCGTCGTAGAGCCCCCCGTCCTCGCCCCGCTCGTACAGATTGAAGACCGTGACCACCGATAGCTCTCGGGCCAGGGATCCGATGGCCTCGCTGACGGGCCCCGGGATCGGCTCGGCCAGCTCCCGGGCCGCCTGGTCCCTCCGGGTCCGGGGAAAGAACCGGTCGATGGCCAGCTCCGGGAAGGCGATCAGATCGGCCCGGCGCCGCTTCGCCTCTCGCATCGCCTCCAACGCCCTCGCCAGGTTCTCCTCCCGGTCCTCGGAGGCAGAGAGCTGGGCCAGGGCGACTCGAAGGGCACGGTCGGCGGACACGTGACCGACTATAGACGATGAAGTCGGTCTCCCAGCGCCCACTCTGGCGGTCGGGAGTCTTCTCGGCCGGTCTTTTTCATGCCCCTCAGTGGTCCCCAGGGACCAGATGAGGCAGCTCAGATCCCCACTCGGACCTCGAACTCCCGCTCCAGATCCGTCCACCAGGGGATCCGCACCTGGACGTCGACCCTCCAGAGGATGTCGCTGTACCCGGAGAAGAAGCTGGGCGGGGCGTCCGGAGGAACCGGCAACCGGGCTCCCGCCCGGAACGCCCGGTTTCCGGGAGGGCTCCGGGGCCAGCGAGCTCCACGACCTCCTCGTGGATCGTTTGGAAACGACGCTTTTGCCGTGTCGAGGACGAGTCCGAGGAGAGCTTGCGCTCTCTCCTTCTCACCCTCTCGAAGCCCCTCACGGCGGCCGTGATCCCCCGGATCCGCAGCCCAGCCCCAGGTCGGCTCCTCCAGGTCCCTTCCCCTTGAGGACTATGCTCAGGTCACATCGGGGCACGGGACCTCTTGGCACTCCCGACGTCCGAGGGACCGAAAAAAGGGAGGGCCGGGAGGGACCTGAAAGATCCCCGGAAGGAGGGCCCCGGGGGTACGGGCCCTCCCGGCTCTCCGAAAGCTGGCGCGATGCTCCGGGCACCGCCGTCCGAGATCGAGGGTCCCCATCGCCTCGTCAGATCGTCTGGTCCCAGTCCAGGACACTGCACTCCACCACCGCACCCCCGGCATCCATACAAACCCGATCTCCCTCGGCGAAGCTCGTCCCTCCGATGGTGGCGGGCTCTGCCAGCTCACACTCTCCCGGCTGACCGTTCGGGTGGAAAAAGGCCTTGCCCGTGCACCGGAGGTCTCCGGCCTCCACAGGATCGCCCCAGGCATGGGTGCGGTAGAGGCTGCCGTCCCGGACGATGGCGGTGGCCCGGGGCGGAACGACGATGCCGTCGAAGGTGGCCTCCTCCGTGAGGCGACAACCCATGAAGGATCCGTTCTCGGTCAGATAGACCATCTGAGAGCCCCGACAGGAGTAGCCCTTTACCTCCAGGTCCTCGGTCGCCATGCAGGCCCGGAGGTTGCCGTTCGAATGGAGCTGCACCTGCTTGGCCTGGCAGGGAATCCCGTCCAGCGTCTGCTCCCTGCCCGCGATGTACTGAACGAGATTGCCGTCCGCATCGAAGTAGACCAGATTCGCGCCCACCGCGTGTCCCTGGATCTCCGCGGGCTCGGCGAGGGTGCACTGCCGGATCTCGTCCGTCCCCTGGAAGGTCGAGATGCTGTCCTCCTCGCAGGGACAGGGCTCCTCTCCGCACC
>JAWVZJ010000271.1:0-4200 GCA_033722255.1 Thermoanaerobaculia bacterium
CTACGAGCTGGACGTCGACCATCTGGTGGAGAGCTACGTGGCCCTCGTCGAGGACGCCCTGGGTCGGGAGCTGACCTGGGACCGGGACGACATCGCCCTCCAGAACATCCAGGCCCGGGTCCGGGCCCCCTCGGTCTGGATGCTGGCGAACATTCAGGGGGCCCTGCTCCTGGCCACCAGCAACCGTTCCGAGGCCGCCGTCGGCTACGCCACGATGGACGGAGACACCGCCGGAGGCGTGGCCCCCATCGCCGGGATCGACAAGGCCTTCCTCCGTCGGTGGCTCCAGTGGATGGAGAAGGAGGGGCCGGAGGGTCTCGGGCCCCTGCCGGGCCTGGCCGAGGTCAACTCCCTGACCCCCACGGCGGAGCTCCGACCGAAGCAGATGGGTCAGACGGACGAGGACGATCTCATGCCCTACGAGATCCTGGACGAGATCGAGGAGCTGGCCATCGGGGCCAAGAAGACTCCCGCCGAGGCGCTCCGACTGCTGCGAAGCCGGTTCCCGGACTACGGAGAGGTCCGGCTCCGGACCTGGGTCGGTCGCTTTTATCGGCTCTGGAGCCGCAATCAGTGGAAGCGGGAGCGATACGCTCCGAGCTTCCACGTCGACGACCGGAACCTGGATCCGAAGACCTGGTGTCGGTTCCCCATCCTCTCCGGGGGCTTCCAGCGGGAGCTGTCCGAGCTCGAGGAGGACGCGGAGGACCTGCGGGAGGGAGTGTAAGCTGAGAGGGTGAGTGGTCGAGTGCTTCCGTTTCGAGATCCCCATCGGACCGGAGAGTCCCGGGTGGGCCGGGTCCGACCGAACGGGGCCATCGTCTTCCGAGGCGAGACCTATCCCACGATCCGGGAGGTCCCGGAGGAGTGCGTGGCCCTGCGCCCGGACGTCGACACCTACTGCCAGTGGGTCCGCCTCTACAGCGCCATCGATCCGAAGCGGCGGCGGCACTAGTCGCCGTGCACGCCGGGCCGGTCCTCCGGTTCCGGGAGTGGGGCCGGGAAGGGACGGCGCGGCCAGACGGTTCTCGGCTCGGCTCGTGGATCCGAACGATCCGGGTCTGGAATCCGTAGAATGGGTGACGATCCGAGCCGGATCGGAACGGGAATCGAGAGAGAGGAGCGAGATGAGGCAGGCGCGAGGGTTCTGGAGTCCGATTCTGGCCGTGGCTTTGCTGGGGGGCGTATCGTGTACCGCGGGCTCGCCCCCGGAGACGGCGGACGATCCCGACGTCACCGTGAGCTCGGCCCCCCTCGAGCCCGAAGCGGAGGGTACGGCCTCCGAGTCCGAGCCGGTGTCGCAGCCCGGGCCACCCGCCGTGGACGCCCAGGCCGTGGATCCCGAGGAGCCGCCGACGCCGGGAAACCCCGTCGATCCGGAGCAGAAGCTCGAAGCTTCCATGGAGGCCTACGAGTCGGCCGAGGTCTTCTGGGGACAGGGCGATCTGGAGTCGGCGATCGCCGCCCTGGATCGGGCCTACCAGCTGATGGCCGAGGCCGACGAGCTCGACGATCCCCTGTTGAGCCAGGAGCGGGAGAACCTGCGCCAGCTCATCTCCCGCCGGGTGGTGGAGATCTACGCCTCCCGCCAGACGGCGGTGGGCGACCCCAACGGATCGATCCGGATCGTGATCAACGACGACGTGCGCCGGGAGATCCGGAGCTTCGTGAACGGGGAGCGGGAGTTCTTCCTGGAGTCCTACCGTCGCTCGGGGCTCTACCGGCCCATGATCCTGGAGAAGCTCCGGGAGGCCGGCCTGCCGGAGCAGCTGAGCTGGATGCCCCTGGTGGAGAGCGGCTTCAAGTCCCGGGCCCGGTCCCGGGCCCGGGCGTTGGGACTTTGGCAGTTCATCTCGTCCACCGGGCTCCGCTACGGCCTCGAGCGCAATCGGTGGATCGACGAGAGAATGGATCCGGAGAAGGCCACCGACGCCGCCATCGGCTATCTCACCGATCTCCACGGGCTCTTCGGCGACTGGCTCACCGCTCTGGCCGCCTACAACTGCGGTGAGCAGGCGGTGCTCCGGCAGATCCGGAGACAGCCGGTGGCCTATTTCGACCGCTTCTGGGATCTCTACCAGCGCCTCCCCCGGGAGACCCGGAGGTATGTCCCCCGGTTCCTGGCCACCCTGGCCATCCTCGAGGATCCTGAGGAGTACGGGATCGAGCTTCCGGAGCCCCTCTCTCCCCCGGAGGTCGAAATCCTGCAGACCGAGCGGGCCGTGGACCTGGAGCGGCTGGAGAAGAGTTTCGGGCTCGAGGAGGGTCGCCTGGCGGCCCTCAACCCGGAGCTCCGGCACGGCGTCCTCCCGGAGGCGCCCTACCGGCTCCGGGTGCCGGCCACGATCGAGCTCGGGGAGGCCCGGGAGAAGCTGGCGGAGGTCCCGGAGCGCAAGGAGCCCGTCGGCACCGGGGTCCATCGGGTCCGCCCGGGAGAGACCCTGTCGGGGATCGCCGCCGGCTACGGGACCACCGTCCGCCGGATCATGGCCATGAACCGCCTCCGGAGCGCCCACCGGATCTGGCCCGGACAGCAGCTCCGGGTGCCGGGGGGCGTCACCTTTCGGGGGGGCTCGGGAGGAGTCGTCCGGCATCGGGTCCGCCGGGGGGACAGCCTGTGGCTCCTGGCCTCCCGCTACGGCACGACGGTGGCCGAGATTCGGCGTCTCAACGGGATTCGGGGGAGCCTGCTACGCCCCGGGCAGGTGTTGATGATCCGGTCCGGCTCCAGCGGCGGGGGCGTCTACGTGGTCCGCTCCGGGGACACGCTGGGGGAGATCGCCCGGGGCCAGGGGGTTTCCCTGTCGAGCCTCCTCCGGGCCAATCACCTCTCCCGCCGGAGCACGATCTACCCCGGACAGCGCCTGGTCATTCCGAACTGAGGGGGCTCACACTTCGAGGGCTCTCGCCGCCTTCTCGTGGTCTTCGTCCCGGACGTAGACCACGTAACCGAAGCCGCCCCGACCGTCGGTGACCCCGGTGGAGGCGTAGACGTCCACCTCCGCGTCCAGGAGCTGGCGGTGGATCCGGGCCAGGGCCCCGAGCTCGTCGTCTCCCTGGATCAGGAAGGCGTGGGCCGGTCCGCTGATCCCGAGATCGGTGCGCTCGGCCACGTCGACGAATCGATCCGGGTCGTCCGGGAAAAGCACGAGCTGGGTGTGCTCGGGCCCCACCGGCACTGCGTTGAAGGCCAGGAGGTTGACCCCCGCCTGGGCGAGCCTGGAGAGCAGGTTGTAGGCTCCTCCGGGTTGCTCCTGGACCGTGGCGTGGAAGTAGTCGACACTGCTGATTCTCACGGGCATGGCGTGCCTCCTCTCGAGACCCAGGATACTGCAATTGCCTCCTCTTCCGAAGCGGGACACCACCTGGACCCTGTCGATCCATCCCGGATCTCGTACAGCTCGGACCCTGCAGAGGACGATTCATGGCGATATCCGGACAGGTCATCGTCGACGACTGAACGTGCTTCTAGGGCCACCGGGAGCAGGTGGTCCCCTGTGCCTCCCAGTGCTCGCCGAAGGTCCCCAGGTCCCCGATCCAGAGATCCAGGTCCCCGATCCTCGAGAGGAGCTCGTGGATGGCGTCGACGCCCTCCAGGTCCGGCGTCGGGTGGACCAGGAGCACGGTGGGGGCGTTGTTGGCGTAGTTGGCTCGGAGTACCTCCTCCCAGGCGTCCACCACCGTCAGGGTCTGGTCGAGGCCCGTATCGTCCAGGGTCATGGGGTACTCGAGGACCGGGAAGGTGGTCACGTTTCCGAGCTCGTCGTCGTCCCAGAGGCGGAAGGGGAAGGCTCCCCGGGCGGGTCCCCCGGCGAAGCTCGTGTCCCGGCGATAGCCGGTGAGGGTGAGACCCTGTTCGAAGTCGAAGGGACGCAGGAGATAACCGGAGCGGAAGCTGTCGACGGGGATTCCGAAGTCCTGTTCCAGGAGCCAGCGACTGACCCCGAGCTCGCCCACGATGGAGACGCCGAAGGTCTCGTCGACGTACCAGGAGTACTGCGGGAAGTAACTCTCGGCCGTCGCCGACTCTCCCAGGGGGATCGACCAGTAGAAGTCGGGGAAGTGGCTGAAGCTGTGGGAGCCGAGGTGGTGACCGGCGTCCAGGGCCTGCTGGATGATGCCCCGGCTGGTCGTGTCGTAGAGCTGACGGATCCAGCCGGTGTCGAAGGCGGTGGTGGTGAAGAAGTAGGTCGCGTGGAC
>JAWVZJ010000272.1:0-4184 GCA_033722255.1 Thermoanaerobaculia bacterium
CGAGGGTTCGTCGCGAGATGTCGTAGGTGCCTGTAGATGCAAGGCTTGCGACGGAGAGCGACGCAGGCGTACTGGCGGTACGTCGAGGAGCCCGCAGGGAGCGTAACGCAGCAGATGCAGGCAAATACGGCGTCGCAGCAGGAGTCTCGTGAGAAATCCGGGATAGGTCCGTCCGACAGGGATCTCTCGACAGGAGATCAGCCATCAGCTCCTGGCCCGCAGGAGCTCGCCGATCTCTTCCAGGAGGGCCCGGATCTCCTGGGCGTCCGGCGCCTGCCGGCTGGCTTCCAGGAGGGCCTCCAGGGCCTCCCGGGGCGAACCACGGTCCGCGGCCCTCCGGATCGGAGCCAGAAGCTCGGCCTCCCGGGTCTCCGGTGGCGCAGAATCGGCGGCAGGCTCGCCGGTGGATTCCGGGGCCAGCCGTTCCCGGGATTCCTGGAGCCGTTGCCAGCGGGAATCGAGCTCCTCGAGGTCGTCTCGAAGCCGCCGGGCGATCTGCCGTCGGACCATCCCGACTCCGGAGAACGAGCCCGGGAGAGACCGGGCGAAGCGCAGGGCCTTCCCCGCCTCCCCGTAGCGGCCCCGATCGGCCAAACCTCCGATGGAAGCCACGATTTCCGCCTCCCGGTCCCGTCCGTCGCCCCGGGATGAGGCGGCCACCAGATGAAGCAGCTCCCGGGCCCTTCCTCCGGTGGGCTCCAGGGGAATCACGGCCCGGAGGAGCCGCCGGACCGAGCCCGACCTCCCGGAGTGCCAGAGCTCCCGGGCGCGGTCCAACGCCTCGTCCAGGATGTGGGAGGACCGGGCGGCCAGGGCCCTCCGGGTGGCGGCCAGGCGGTCCAGGAGATCGGTCCGGATCTCGGTCAGGACGTCCGGCGGCTCGAGGGTCTCCCGATGACTCCGGAGGACGAGCTCTAGCTCTGCGAAGTTCCCGACGTAGAGGAGGGCCCGGATCTCGGCTCGAGCTTCCCGGACCCCGGAGGAGACCGGGGCCGTGCCGTCTCCCGGTACCGGTCCGGAGGGACCGGAGTGGACCCGGGAGATCTCCTGGAGAAGGGATTCGAGCCGGTCCGAGGTCCCCCCGACTCCCCGGGCCGTCGCCACCACCACGAGGGCCGGCCCCCGTCGACCTCCCCGCTGCAGATCCCGGGCCCGCTCCACCAGGCGCTCCTCGAAGTCCCCGGGATCCTGATCGGGGAAGGGGCGGGCTTCCGCCCGGCAGCCCTCGGGCACCGATCCTCCCCCCAGGGTCTCGAAGGCGATCTCCTCCAGCTCGTTTCGGATCTCCCGGAAGCTCGGAGGGCGATCGCCCGGTTCCTTCTCCAGGCAACGGTGTACCATCGCTTCCAGTCGGCGGGGGCAGCCCCGCCAGATCCGGCGTAGCGGCTTCGGATCCTCGTGGAGGATCTGGGCGAGGACCCCGGAGATCGACGTGGCGGCGAACGGCCTTTCCTCCGCGAGAAGCCGGTAGGCCACGACGCCGAAGGCGAAGACGTCAGAGGCCGGGCTCGCTTCCCGACCCCGGAGGAGCTCCGGAGAGAGATAGGCGGCGGTCCCCACCGTGTTGCCGACCTGGGTGAGCTTGCTCTCGGCGTCGGTCCTCTTGGCCACGCCGAAGTCCAGGATCTTGAGGGAATCGTCATGGAGAATCCGAACGTTCGAGGGCTTGACGTCGCGATGGATCACCCCTTCGGCGTGGGCGTGGCCGAGGCCCCGGGCGAGCTGGATGAGGTAGTCGAGCTGCTGGGAATAGGCCAGCCCTCCGGCCTGGTCGATCCGGGCGTCGAGGTCGCTTCCCTCGAGGAACTCTTCCACCAGGTAGGGAATCTCCCCGTGGAACCCGAAGTCGTGGACCGTGGCGATGTTCGGATGGACCAGGTTCCCGGCGATCTCCGCTTCCCGGTAAAAGCGGAGCCGCACCTGCTCCTCGGGAGACGTACACACCTTGATGGCGACCGACCGCTTCAGATGCGGATCGAAGGCCTCGTACAGGAGGCCGAAGCTGCCGGTGCCGATCCGGCGGACGAGCTCGTACTTCCCCAGTTTCTCGGTCAAATGGCCCTCGGAACTCTACCACGGAGCTCCGAAACCGGGGGTCGCCCATGGTAAAGAATTCCTACTCGGATAGGCGGTGGGCCCGCCGCCTCGTCTGCACCCGGAGCGATGCCGTCGCCCCCCTGGACGAGCCGGCCTTTCTGTCTCCGGTCGGGGCTCCCTGGAGGGTCGAGTACGAGCTCGACCCCGGGCTCGGCGCCTCCTGGCGGCGCTCTCTCACCGATCGGCCGTGGGGGTTGTGGCGTTATCGGGAGCTGCTGCCCGTGGCCGACTGGGACGCCCGGGTGGATCTCGGCGCCGGCGGGACGCCCCTGGTCCGAGCTCCCGGCCTGGCGCCGGAGGGTGTGGAGCTCCGGATCAAGGAGGAGGGAGGAAACCCCACCGGTTCCTTCAAGGCCCGGGGGCTGGCGCTGGCGATCACCCGGGCCCGGGAGCTCGGAGCCTCCGGTGTCGAGCTCGCCAGCGCCGGGAACGCCGCGGCCGCCATGACGGCCTACGCCGCGGCGGCGGACCTTCCGGCACGGGTGGCGCTTCCCGAGGAGACGCCTCCGGTGCTGGTGGATCGGTGCCGGCTCCACGGGGCGGAGGTTCTCCGGGGCGGAGAGACCCTGGTCGAGGCCCGGGACGCGCTGGCCGAAGATCCGAAGGGGTACTGGGACCTCTCGACCTTCCGGGAGCCCTACCGGGTGGAGGGGAAGAAGACGATGGGGCTGGAGCTGGCGGAGCAGCTCGGCTGGGACGTCCCGGAGTGGATCCTGTATCCCACCGGGGGCGGGACGGGGATCGTGGGCATGGCGTCGGCGTTCCGTCAGCTCCGGGCCCTGGGAATCCTCGGGGCGAGGCTCCCCCGTCTGGTGGTGGTCCAGATGGAGGGATGCGCCCCCCTGGTCCGGGCCTGGGAACGGGGGCGGGAGGAGGCGGAGCCCTGGGAGGAGATTCGGACCCGGGTCTGGGGTCTCCGGGTTCCCGAAGCCCTGGCGGACTTCCTGGTCCTCCGGGCGGTCCGGGAGTCGGAGGGGGTGGCGGTGACGGTGACGGAGGAGGAGCGGAAGCGAGCCGTGCGGGCCGCGGGCCGGCGGGGGGTCCTGTTCGGTCCCGAGGGTGGAGCCGCTCTGGCCGGAGTCGGGGTCCTGGAGAGGATGGGAGAGCTCTCTCCGGGGGACCGGGTGGTGGTCTTCCAGACCGGGCACCCTGCGAACTACGGAGATCGTCCTTGACCCTGGACGAGGAATTCGGAGGGCTCCCGGCACTCCTCTCGGATCTGGTGGCAGAGGGGGAGGTCTCCGCCGTCTCCGCCCGGATCTGTGTGGGCGGGAGGACCGTCGAATCCGGCTCCGCCGGACGGAGGCTCCGGGACCCCGAGACCCCTGCCGGCGAGGAGACCCTCTTCGATCTGGCGTCCCTCACCAAGACGATCACCGCCACCCTGGCCCTCGCCCTCCACCGGAGGGGAGATCTCTCCCTGGAGACCCGGCTCGGTGCCCTCTTCCCCGAGGCGCGTCCGGATCTGGGAGATCGTTCACTGGAGGATCTCCTCCGTCATCGGAGCGGTCTGGCATCCTGGGTTCCCCTCTACGCCCTGGGGGGCGGTCCGGAGGACGCCGTGGAGCGAGTCGTCTCCGGATCGTTCCCATCCCTCGAAGAATCCCCCTACAGCGATCTCGGGTACATCCTGTGGGGGATCGCGGCCGAGCGGGCCACGGGAGCCTCTCTGGAGCGGCTGATGGAGACGGTGACTCGGCCGCTGGGGATGACGGCCACGGAGGCCTCTCCGGGACCTCGGCCCGACGTCGCGGAATGTCATCTGGATCAGGGCAGGGAGGTGGAGCTGGCGGCGAAGCGGGGGATCCGGTTGGAATCGGAGCTCGATCGTCCGGCGGACGGCTCCGGGATCCGGCACGGCTCTCCCCAGGACGGGAACGCCCGGTTCCTGGGGGGCCTGGCCGGTCACGCCGGTCTCTTCGGGACCGCGGCCGACCTGGCTCGGCTGGCGGAGGAGTGGCGGCGACCGGAACGCCTCCTGGATCCGTCCTCCGTCCGTCGAGCATTGGAGGGAGAGGGACGGTATGCCCTGGGATGGTGGCGGCCCTCGGCCGCCCCGGAGACGGTCGGAGACTGGGGATCCGGGA
>JAWVZJ010000273.1:0-4171 GCA_033722255.1 Thermoanaerobaculia bacterium
ATGACTCTTCACCGCCCGGGCGTTCTCCGGTCCCATCCGAATCAGGGCCTTCTGGACCGGCGCCAGCTCCTCCAGGCGGGGATCCTCGTACTCCCAACCTCGGACCCGGGGAGTCAGGGTCGGCGGCGATTCGGGAATCGGCGTCTCCTGGATCTCCCGGAACGCCTCCACCAGGGCGTCCTCGAAGTCCCGGTACGGATACCCGAGTCGCCGATAGGCCTCCCGGATCCGCGGCTCGAGCCGCTCGTACAGTCGAGCCACGCCGTCGGGATCCAGGGAGGTGAAGAGGCCCACCAGGTCGTCGTATCGGGCGTAGCTCCGGGCCGAGATCCGAACCTCGTCCCCTCCCTCCTCCGGCACGAAGGGCTCCTCCAGGCGCCGGACCGGGAGGTGCCGTCTGGGATCGACGCCTTCGGCCACGTTGTCCACCACGGCCACGAACCGTTCGATCAGCCGATCGGTGGCCAGCCACCGGGTCAGGTCCGGGTGGGAGGAGACCTCCCGGACGAGCCGCCGAACCACCTCGTCGCTCTCCTCCAAGGGAGGAATCTCCATCTCCTCCTCTGCTTCCTCCACCGGTTCCGGCCGGGGCTCCGGTGCGGGAGCCGTGGCCTCCGGCCGCTCCCTCTCCTCCGGAACGGGAGGCGGCGCGGGCTCTGGCCGCAGGTACCAGTAGGCCAATCCACCGCCGATCGCGGCGACGACGAACAGGACCCAGAGGAGGAATCTCCTTCCCCCGTCCTCTCGCCGTCGTTCCACGCTCGGCGTCGGCTGGAGCTCCGGCTCCTCTTCCGTCGACTCCTCTTCCCTGTCGTAGTCGAGATCCATACACCGATTGTACGGGTCCCGGGGTCCTACCCGTTGCTCGCCGGGTCCCGGTTCCGACCTCCCGTTCCTCCACCGACCGGTCTCGTCCTTGCCTCGGGACCGCCATCGTCCGTCCTCCGGTTCCCGGTAGGGCTCTGGCACCCGAGGCCCCGTCGGGGTACGATCCGGGGGCGATGCCCCCCACCTTCGAGACCCTGCTCGAGACCTGGACCGGTGAGTCGGTCCTCATCCACCGGGATCGACCGACGGGAACCTGGGTCTTCATCGCCCTCTACTCGACCCGTCCGGGAACCCCCATGGGTGGCACCCGGATGCGGGTCTACGATCGTCCCGCCGACGGCCTCCGGGACGCCCTCCGTCTGGCGGAGGGCATGGCCTACAAGTGGGCCTGTCTCGGGCTCGAAAAGGGCGGCGGCAAGGCCGTCCTCGCGGTCCCGGAGCCCATGAGAGGAAAGGCCCGGAGGGATCTCCTCCTCCGGTACGGGAAGCTGGTCGAGTCCCTGGGCGGAGCCTTCGCCACCGGAGAAGACCTGGGGACCACCCCGGCGGACATGGCGGTCCTCCACGAGGTCACCCGCTACGTTCACGGGATCCGGGAGGACGGCAGAGTCACGGATCCGGGGCCCTTCACGGCCAACGGTGTGGCCCATGGAATCCGGTCCGTAGTCACCGAGGTCCTCGACCGGAGGGATCTCGAGGGCCTCCGGGTGGCGGTCCAGGGCCTGGGCGACGTGGGGGAGCCCCTGGTCCGGATCCTGCACCGGAAGGGAGCGGACCTGACGCTGGCCGACGTGGAGGTGGACCGGGCCGAGGACCTGGCCCGGGAGCTGGGAGCGGCCTCCGTCCCCGCGGCGGAGATCTACTGCGCCGACTGCGACGTCTTCGCCCCCTGCGCGGTGGGTGGAATCCTCAACCCGAGCACGATTCCCCAGCTCCGGTGCAGGATCGTGGCCGGTTCGGCGAACAATCAGCTCGAGGTCCCCGATCGGGACTCCCTCCATCTCCGGGATCGGGGCATCGTCTACGTGCCGGATTTCGTCATCAACGCCGGCGGAGCCCTGGTGTTCGGGACGATGACCGGAACCGACGGCCCGGAGGAGCTGATGGCGAAGACGGAAGCCATCGGCTTCACCGTACGGGAGATCCTCCGGGAGGCCCGAGAGCGGGAAGAAACGCCCCTGGAGGCCGCCTTCCGCCGGGCCGAGCGGGTCCTTCGGGACTGACCCCTACTCCACGATGACCCGGGCGTCGATGGCCACGAGCCCGTCCTCCGTGATCACCAGGGGGTTCACGTCGATCTCCCGGATCTCCGGAACCGCACCCACGAGCTCCGAGACCCGGATCAGGATCTCGGCCAGCTCCCCCCGCCGGAGCTTCGGACGTCCCCGGGCCCCGTCCAGAAGGGGTTGGGCCTCGATCTCTCCGACCATCTCCAGGGCGTCTCGACGGCTCAGGGGTACGAGCCGGAAGGCCACGTCCTCGTAGACCTCCACGAAGATGCCCCCCATGCCCACCATCAGCAGGGGCCCGAAGTCGGGGTCCCGGGAGACGCCGACGATGATCTCAGTGCCCGAGACCTGCTCCTCCACCGTGAACCCCGTGATCCTCGCCTCCGGATCGTGGGACGCCACCGCCTCCCGGATTTCGTCGCAGGCCGTCCGGACCTCTTCCTCGTCCACCAAGTCGAGACGCACCGCCCCGACGTCGGACTTGTGCACCACGTCGGGGGAGACGGCCTTCACCACCACCGGGTAACCGATCGACTCCGCCGCCGCCGGGGCCTCGGCCGCCTCCGAGACGGTGACCGAGCGGTTGTACCGGATCCCGGCGGCCTCCAACACGGCCCGGGCCCGGTCCAGATCCAGGTTCTCCTGGTCGGCAGCCCGGGCGTCGGTCACGAGCTCCCTGGCCCGATCCAGGTCCGGGGCGGGATGAGGCAGCTCCGGAGGAGCGGGCGCCGGTTCCCGACGCAACCACTGGCCCCGCCGGGCCAGGGCCCCCATGGCGCTCACCGCCTGCTCCGGGAGGTTCAGCTCCGGGATCCCCGCCGCGTCGAGAATCCTGCCCTCTTCGGTTCCCAGCAGCCCCAGGAAACTGCAGACCACGGGCTTGGTCCAGCTCGGGTCGTCGTGGGCCTCAACGATGGCCTCCGCCGTGGCCTTCGGCTCCGTCATGGCCTGGACGGTGAGGATCACCACGATCCCGTCCACCTCTTCCGCCCGACCCAGGATGTTGAGGGCCTCCCGGTACCGATCGGCGCCTGCGTCGCCGATGACGTCCACCGGGTTGTTCCGGGACCAGATCCGGGGGAGAACCCCGTCCAAGTCCGAGAAGGTCGGCTCCGAGAGCCGAGCCAGCTCGAGGCCCCGGCGTCCCGCAGCGTCGGCGGACAGGACGCCCGGTCCTCCGGCGTTGGTCAGGACCGCGATCCGCCGCCCGGGGGCCGGAGGTTGATAGGCCAGGGCCCGGGACCAGGCGACGAAATCCCCGATCGAATCCGCCATCGCCACCCCGCTCTGGGCGAAACCGGCGCGGTAGGCCGCCAGGGATCCGGCCAGGCTTCCGGTGTGGCTGCTGGCGGCCTTGGCCCCCGCCTCCGTGGCTCCCCCCTTGAGGGCCACCACCGGCTTGGTCCGAGCCATCTCCTCCGCCCGCTCCAGGAACTTCCGGGGCTCCGGGAAGGACTCCACGTAGAGGGCGGCGCACCGGGTCTCGTCGTCCCCGGCCATCCACTCCAGGACGTCCTCGTCCTCCACGTCGGCCTTCGCTCCCAGGGAGACGGCGGCAGAGAGCCCGAATCGCTCCTGATTGGCATAGCTGATGATCCCCGTGATCAGGGCCCCGGACTGGGACAGGAGACCGATGGCACCCTCCGGGGGCTGGCTCTCGGCGAAGCTGGCGTTCAGACCCGATTTCGGTCGCAGGATCCCGAGGCAGTTGGGCCCGACGATCCGGATCCCGGCCTCCCGGGCCCGCTCCACCATCGTCCGCTGGAGCTCCTTCCCCCCCTCGCCCATCTCGGCGAACCCGGCGGAGATGACGATGGCGTGGCCGATCCCCGCCCCGCCGGCCTCGGTCATGAGTCCCGGGATGTGCTTCGGGGGGATGGCCACCACCATCAGGTCCACCGGCTCCCCGATGGCGCTCAGGCTCTCGAAGACCCGCTGCCCCAGGATCTCCCCTCCTCCGGGATTCACCGGATAGACCGGCCCCGGGAAGCCGTTCTCCCGGCTCTCGGGGCCGTGCGTCGATCCGTAGAGGAGGTTCCGGAGGACGGCGTGGCCGACAGAGCCCGGATCGGAGCTCGCCCCGACCACCGCCACCGAAGCGGGCTCGAAGAAGG
>JAWVZJ010000274.1:0-4155 GCA_033722255.1 Thermoanaerobaculia bacterium
CCCGGCCCAGGGCCATCCAATGGTCAGCTCTTTTCATCCTCACGCATGCCCGCAGACAACGCCACGGGCTGCGCGGCTGCTTGGCGCAGCAAGAGGCGTCACTTCCCGTAGTCGAGCTCGGCCCGGCGGACCGACCAGGCGGCCAAGGAGGTGGCCACGAAACAATAGAGGAGGAGCTTGGCCACCGTGAAGGCGGCGGGCTCGGGCTCGGACAGGATGGCGAAGGGACCCTCGGAGACCGGGATCGGCGTGAGCTGGTTCAGGTAGTGGGTGACCGAGAGCTGCTTCAGGACCGGAGGGAGGAGGAACTGGACCCACTCCCAGAAGAAGAGGACGGCCACGATCCAGCCCGGGCTCGGCAGAAGGGTCCCGACGACGAGGAACAGAGCGCCGTAGGCCATGGACCCCAGGAACGTCATGGCCAGATAGGTCCCGATCTCGGCCAGGCCTCCGGCTTCGAGTGCCCGGCCGAGGCCCCCCGGCACCTGGGCCAGGAGCCAGCTCGCCAGGGTGCTGGCCCCGAAGAGGAGCCAGGCGACGAGAACCGAGGACAGGTACTTCCCCTGGACGATCATCCACCGGGGGAGGGGAGCCAGATAGAGGTGGTGCAGGGTCCGCCGCTCCACCTCTCCCCGGATCCCTCCCAGAAAGAGGGTCAGACAACCGAAGAAGAGGACCACCCGCACCATGAGGCCGTGGAAGAAGGCCGCGTACTCCTCCCGGACCGCCACCGGGCCGCTCCCCTCCTCCTGGAACTCGTAGTAGATCCACAGCCTCAGGGCCATGATGACCACGGGCACGGCGGCCAGGGCCACCAGCCAGATCAGGCGGCCCAGGGATCGCTGCCGGCGCCACTCCCAGAGCATCACGGCCGGGAGACGGGAGATCCGGTCCAGATGCAGGCTCACACGACCTCCCCTTCCGGCCCGATCAGGTACTCGTAGACCGCCAGGACGTCCTCGTCGGCCGGGGCCACGCTCTCCACCGGCAGGTCCTCCTCGACCACGAGCCGGTTCAGCAGGAGGTAGAGGCTCTCCGGCCGCCGGGTCTTGACGATCAACCCCTTCCGGTCGTCCAGGAGCTCGACCTGCACCACGTGCTCGTGCCGGAAGAAGATCCCGGCGAGGTCCGGGGCCTCGGGGCTCCGGACCAGGATCTGGAGGGGATGCTCGGTCATCTCCTCCCGGACCTCCGGGATATCCCCCCGGGCCACCACGTAGCCCTGGTTCAACAGCACGACCCGATCGGCGATCATGTCGACCTCGTGGAGGATGTGGCTGGACACGATCACGTGTCGCCCCTCCGTGGCCAGCTCCTGGAAGAGACCGATCAGCTCCGCCCGGGCCATCGGGTCCAGCCCGTTCAACGGCTCGTCCAGGACCAGGATCCGGGGCTCGTGGACCAGGGCGGAGGCGAGCTTGATCCGCTGGCGCATCCCCTTGCTGTACCCGGCGACCTTCCTCCGGGCCGCGTAGGCCAGCTGGACCCGGTCCAGGACCCGGTCCGCGCTCTGCCGGGCCTCCTCTCCCCGAATTCCGTGAAAACGGAGCGTCGACAGGAGGAGCTGGCGTCCCTTCACGCCCCGGGGGAAGGCGTCGTACTGGGTGCAGTACCCCACCCGGGGAAGCAAATCCGCTGGATCCCGGGGGGAGATCCCCAGGACCTCCACCCGGCCCCGGGTCGGCCGGAGCAGACCCGTCATCAGGTTCATCAAGGTGCTCTTCCCGGAGCCGTTCGGTCCCACCAGGGCGGTGATCCCCGGACCCAGGGAGAGGTCTACCCGGTTGACCCCGAGGACCTCGCCGTAGAACTTCGAGACGTTCTCGAAGCGGATGCGGTCGCTCACTTGACCACCTCGTAGGCCTTCACCTTCCGGGCCAGGAAGCCCACGCAGACCCCGACCAGCACCAGGAGGGCGATCGTCGCCGGAATCGTTCCCAGCTCCGGGAACGGCTCCAGGCCGAAAAGGGCCCGGTCGACGGCCTCCACCAGCTTCCGGACGTTCAGGAGCTGTCCGAGGTCCGTGTCCAGGGTCTCGTTGATCACGCCCGCCAGGAGAGGGGTCAGGAGAAAGACCGAGAGGAAGGCTCCCTCCGCCGCCGCCTTGGCCCGGAGCAGGGCCGACATGGCGAGGCAGACGAAGCCCAGGACCAGGATGACGATCCAGCTCCCGACGAAGAGGGCCAGGGGGATCCTCGGATGCTCCAGGAGCCAGCCGAGGCCCTCCAGGCTCGTCTGGAGCAGGATCAGCAGACCCAGGGGGATCCAGGTCACGGCCGACCCCAGGAACGCCAGCACGGCGAGCTTGCCTCCCACGTATTCCACCCTGCCGATCGGACGGCTCAGATAGAGGGGAAGGGCGTTGTCCTTCAGGTCCTCGGAGATCAGGGTGCCCCCGGAGATGAGGAAGAGGAAGAAACAGGCTCCCGCCTGCCACCGGAGGAGGTGGTAGAAGAGGGTCCCGTCCACCGCCAGCTCACGCACGAAGGCCCCCATGTCTCCCGGGAGCATGGCCAGGGCCGGGACGTTGTGTCGCAGATAGATGAGGGTCGCGGCCAGAAGAGGGACCACGGCCGAGAGCACGAGGACCGAGATCGCCTTCCGGGTCTTCACGATCTCCAGAACTGCGTACCGGGTCAGAACCAGGAAGCGGAGCGCCGAGGGTGTCCGGCGTCCGGAGTAGACGCGGAACCCCTTGTCAACGAGGGTCACGGGAGTCCTCCATGGCGGCGAGGAAGATGTCCTCCAGCGAGTCCCGCTTGTACAGGAGTCTCCGAATCTGGGTGTCCTGGCGGTGGGCGACCCGGTAGAGATCCCGGACGGTCACCCCCTCGGCGAGGACCACCTTCAGGGATCGCTTCCCGTTCCGGACGCACTCGCAGCCCAGATCGGCCACCGCCTCGGCGAAGCTCCCCGGGGCGTCTCCTTCCCGGATCTCGAGCTCGAGGAAGGTCTTGTTCGACCGTCGCTCCGCCTCCAGATCACAGTACGAAGCGATCCGGCCCTCCTTGAGGATCAGGACCTCGTCGCAGACCGTCTCCACATCCCGGAGGAGATGCGAGGAGAGCATGATCCGGGCCTCGCCCCGGTCCCGGATGGAGCGGATCAGCTCCAACATACGTTGTCTTCCCCGGGGATCGAGGCCGTTCGTCGGCTCGTCCAGGAAGAGGAGGCGGGGACCGTGGACCAGGGCCTGGGCGAGCTTCGCCATCTGCTTCATCCCCGTGGAATAGCTTTTCAGCTTCCGGTAGCGGGCCTCGCCCAGCCCCACGAAGAAGAGAGCCTCGTGAGCCCTCTCCAGCGCCGTCTGGGAGGGCAGGCCCGACAGCTCGCCCATGAGCCGGACGAAGTGGACCGCCGTCATCTCTCCCACGAAGGCGTCCTGCTCCGGCATGTATCCCACGGCCGACGCCACGCCCCGCCGATCGTCGACGACGTCGTGGCCCAGGATCCGGGCCGATCCCTCCTGGGGTCGGTGGAAGCCAAGGAGCGTGTGAACGAGGGTGGTCTTGCCGGCCCCGTTGGGACCCAGGAGCCCGATGGCCCGCCCTCCGAGGTCGGCATCCAGCTCCCGCAGGATCCAGCGCCTGCCGAACCGCACCCCCAGCCCGTCCAGGACCAGGGCTGGGTCTTTGGCGTCTTGGGCCTCCACGGTCTTGGACTTTTTCGTGGTCATCGGGTCCGATGGATCGGCGGCCGGGTCCCTGGCACCCGGTCGTGGCTCCTCGGCTCGTACGGATCGGAGCTGCATTTTGTTCCGTGAGGCCGGCGAAGTCCAATCCCCGGAGCGACTCGGGTCACCCCGGGGAGAGACACCTCCGTCAGCCTCCGATCGCTCCCTGGGCGGCCAGCCACCCCAGCCAGGCCAGGGGGCTCCGGGGGGAGCTCGATCCGGCCACGATCTGATCGTTCTCACCGTAGGCCCAGGCCAGGGAGGGACCCATCCCCTCCCGGAGCTGATCCAGGGCTTCCCGGGTCGCGTCGTCCATCTCCATCGACCCTCCCAGACCGTCCATCAGCCCTCCCAGGGGTTCGGTCACCGAGGAGAGGTCGTGGAACCAGAGGGCCGAGAAATTGGTCTGGGCATCGGCGGGGAGGAGGTCCCTTAGCCGGCTCGAGGTCAGCAGGTTGACCTGCGACTCCCGCTGGCGCCGG
>JAWVZJ010000275.1:0-4149 GCA_033722255.1 Thermoanaerobaculia bacterium
CCCGGGCGGGAGGCGAAGACCCGCATCACGGCGATCTCTTTGGCGGACATCTCCTGGACGCCCTCCCGGGTTCCGGCCTGGTAACTACCGAAGTCCACCCAGCACTCCCCGAACTCGATGCGCTCCGGTACCTCTCCCTCGTCCTCCTCTCCTCCCCGGGTCCACCGGTCCCGTCGGAGCAGGACCTCGATCCGGGCCAGGAGCTCGGCCAGGTCGAAGGGCTTCACCACGTAGTCGTCGGCACCGAGCTTGAGTCCGTAGATCACGTCGTCGGGCTGGGTCCGGGCGGTGAGAATGAGGATCGGGGTGAAGTCGTTGTCCGCCCGGAGGCGGCGGCAGACCTCGAAGCCGTCGACCTCCGGGAGCCGGAGGTCCAGGACGATCAGGTCGTAGGCGTTCTCGGCGGCCTTCTCCAAGGCCTCGGCACCGTCCCCGGCGAGGTCGACGGCATACTCTTTCCGGCGGAGATTCAAGGCGAGCCCCTCCGCGATGGCCTCCTCGTCCTCGACCACGAGGACCCGTGCCTGGTCCTCTTCCGTTGCAGGCCTCACGATCGGCTCTCCACGGTCTCCACGATCGGCAGGTTCACCACGAACCGGGCCCCCGGCTTCCCCTCCTGGGAGTGGGCGCTGACGGTTCCTCCCAGCTCCCGGACCAGGCTGGAGACGATGGAGAGGCCGAGCCCAGTGCCCCCTCGCCGGCCTCCGAGCTCTCGCCCGATCTGGTAGAAGCGGTCGAAGATCTTGGCCAGCTCCTTCTTGGGAATGCCGATGCCGTCGTCCTCCACCTCGATCTGGACCTCCTCGCCGATGTCCTCGATCCGACAGCGTACCTCGCCCCCCTTCTCGGAGAAGCGGGCGGCGTTCTCCAGGAGGTTGTTCAGGATCCGCTCCAGGGCATCCTCCGAGGCCAGCACCACGGCGTCGGTGTCGATCCGGACGTTCAGCTCCACCTCCTCGTCCTCGATCCGCTTCCGGTGGGAGGCGAAGTACCGGTCCAGGAACGGCTCGAGCTCCAGATGCTCGAGCTCGGGACGGTGCTTCGGATCCACCATGCGACTACTCTCGAGAACGTCGTCCACCAGCTTGCCCATCCGTTCCACCTGCTCGAGGACGAGGCGGGTGGATCGCTGACGCTGCTCCTCGGTGAGATTCGGCTCCAGGAGGGTCTGGGCGTGGAGCTTGATGGCGGCCAGAGGGGACTTCATCTCGTGGGTGATGTTGGAGACGAACTCCTCCTGCTTCCGGGAGTAGCGCCGGGCGGCCAGAGCCTGGGCGAGCTGGTGGGTGACGCCGACGATCAGGATGAAGAAGAGGAGGCAGCCGATGGAGAGAACGAGCCAGTGGGAGCGGGGATCCGACATCCCGACCCGTCCGGCGAAGTCCTGGACCCGGGCCACGGACTGGACCACGTAGACCACCCAGAACACGAGCAGGGAGAGGGCCACCACCAGGGACAGGACATAGGTCAGGACGATCTGGGACGAGGAACGCTTCCGGGCCACGCCCCGATCTTAGCCCGTGCTTCTCGAGACGGTTCGTCACGAAAGTTCGTAGCTGCCTGAAGATTCGAGGCTTGGGACCCGGAGGCTCCGAGACGGCAGAGGAACGCCATAGATTCCGGTAGATGCGGGCTCGTAGCCGGAGCGCCGTGAGAAGGGAGGGACCTCTGACAGAACTCTGACAAAGATCTGACTCTCGTTTGATTCACGAATCCCGCCCGCCGATCACAATGCTGGGCGACGACGAGACGAATCCTCCCGGAAGGAGTGCCGCCATGATCGAGCCGATGTCCGAGACCCCCGAGTTCACCCTCAGCCCGAAGATCCTGCCCTTCGTGTTGGTGCACCTGGCCGCCCTGCTCGTCTTCATGGTTCCCTTCTCCTGGGGCCTGGTGGCCCTCTGTCTTGGCCTCTACCTGGTCCGGATGTTCGGCGTCACGGCGGGATACCACCGCTACTTCTCCCACCGTTCCTTCAAGACCAGCCGATGGTTCCAGTTCGTACTGGCCGTCACCGGGCTCCTGGCGATGCAGAAGGGTCCGCTCTGGTGGGCTGCCCACCACCGGCATCACCACCGGCACAGCGATCGGCACGGAGATCTCCACTCGCCGGGTCTCCAGGGTTTCCTCTGGGCCCACATCGGCTGGATTCTGGTCCCGGACCACGACGAGACCCACTTCGACAAGATCGCCGACTTCGCCAAGTATCCGGAGCTGGTGTGGCTGAACAAGTACCACCAGGTGCCCGGCGTGATCCTGGGGGCGATCCTGCTCCTCCTCGGTGGGATCCCGGCCTTCCTCTGGGGTTTCTGCGTGAGTCTCGTCCTGACCTGGCACGCCACCTTCTGCATCAACAGCCTGACCCACATGTTCGGTCGGCGCCGTTATCTGACCAAGGACGACAGCC
Source organism: Thermoanaerobaculia bacterium (assembly GCA_033722255.1). Lineage (GTDB taxonomy): Bacteria > Acidobacteriota > Thermoanaerobaculia > Multivoradales > JAIOJS01 > JAWVZJ01. The sequence continues at coordinate 2,408 of JAWVZJ010000275.1, forward strand.
GAAACAGCCTGATCCTGGCCCTCATCACCCTGGGAGAGGGCTGGCACAACAATCACCACTACTACAAGGCCGCCACCCGGCAGGGGTTCTACTGGTGGGAGGTGGATCTGAGCTACTACCTCCTCAAGGCCCTCTCCTGGGCAGGACTGATCTGGAAGGTCAAGGAGCCGCCCCGGAAGGTCCTGGAGGACCGGGAGAAGGAACCGGAGTCCGGGCTCCGGGATCCCCTGGGCCGGAAGCGGGCCATGGCCGTGGTGGGGACCAATCCCGCGGCCTGAGGCCCCGGATCCGCCCCGGTTCGCAGGGAGGGATCAACCGTCTTCGGGCGGTTGCCCGGGGCGCAGCCGCTCCCGGGTCCGCAGGAGCCCGGCCAGGCCGTGCATGAGCCGGTCCACGATCCAGGTCCGTAGATCCCAGCGGAAGAAGCGGCCGGCGAGGAAGGAGATCACCGGCGACTCGAAGAAGCGGGGCGGGTCGGGATGAGTGAAGATCGTCTGGAAGTGGGGATCGTAGTAGCCGAGGATCCACCGCCGGATCCGATCCAGGGCCCGTCCCAGCTCCCGTTCGTAGGCCCGAACCTCCCCGGGCCCGAGGGTTCCGTTCCGTCCCAGAGATCGGAGCACTCTCCGGCTGGCAAGCCGGCCGGAGGCCAGGGCGAGGTGGACGCCGGAGGAGAAGACCGGATCCAGGAAGGCGGCGGCGTCTCCCACGGCGAGCCATCCCGCCCCCCCGAACCTCCGGAGACGGTAGGAGAAGTCGGCGGCCCCACGGACGGGGGAGATCCGGTCGGCGCCGACGAGGCGGTGGGAGATCTCCGGGGAGAGGTCCAGGAGGGCGTCGAGGCGCTCCCCCCGATCTTCGACGTCGAGGGACCGGATGGCCGAAGCCGAGAACACGGCTCCCACGCTCGTCGTCTCTTCTTCCAGGGGGATCATCCAGTACCAGCCCCCGATTCGGGGGTTCCGGACCACGAGGATGTCGCCCCCGGCTCGTCCCAGCCCCATTCTCGCTCCCCGGTAATGGGCGAAGAGAGACGCCTGTCCCAGGGCCGGATCCCGATCCCGGAGGCCGAGCTGACGGCCGATCAGGGTCCCTCGTCCGGTGGCGTCGATCACGGCCCGAGAACGGAGGTTCCGGGCCCCGGAGGAGTCCTCGATCCGGGCTCCGACCGCCCGGTCACCTTCGAAGAGGACCCGGGAGACCCGGGCTCCGGATCGGACCTCGACTCCCCGGGACGCAGCGTGGTCCAGGAGGATCCGATCGAACTCGGTTCTTCGGACGTGGAGGGCCCGGTCCCGACAGGGCTCGATCCCCTCCGAGAAGTCGATCCGGAACCGGGATCCTCCGGGCTCGAAGAGGAATTCCCCTCCGAACTTCTCCTGGAAGCCAGCCTCCCGGAGAAGGGGCCAGGCCCCCAGGTCCCGGAGGAGGGGCACCGAGTAGGGGAGGAGGGACTCCCCGATGTGAAAGCGGGGAAACTCCTCCTTTTCGCAGAGCACGACCCGGAGGCCCTCTCGAGCCAACCAGGTGGCCGTGGCGCTGCCGGCGGGTCCGCCGCCGGCCACGAGGACGTCGAAGGACGGAGGAGTGGAGCCGGGAGCCCCGGTGCTCTCGACCTTGGAGACGGTCACTCCCGGTTCCGGGCGCTCTCCAGGAGCTCCAGGGTGTGGTCCAGGAGGCCGGGATCGGTCCGGGATCCGTGTCCGGGGATCACGATCTCGAGCTCGAGACCCTGGAGCCTC
>JAWVZJ010000276.1:0-4134 GCA_033722255.1 Thermoanaerobaculia bacterium
AGAGCTGCCTCCGCCACCCGGGCCCCGGATCGGGCCGAGGCCAGCTCGTCCCGGAGGCGGGCCGCCTCGACCTCGGCCCGGAGGAGCTCGGAGCTCACGATCAATCCCTCGTCCACATAAGCCCGGGCCAGGTCCACGTGGGCCTCCACCGTCTCCACGGCCCGTTCCACCAGCTCCACCCGCTCCCGGGCCTGGACCAGCCGGAGGTAGGACTCGCCGGCCCGGAAGGCGACCTCGTCTCCCGTCCGGTCCGACTCGTCCTCCGCCGCCTCCAGCGCCTTCTCCGCCTGCTCGATCCGGGTCGACAGCTCTCCTCCGGTGTAGACCGGCACCGACATCTCCAACCGGGTGACCGCGTTCTCCAGGAACTCCGGATCGTTCGGGTCGGTCTGGACGAACTCCTGGAAGGAGAACCGCTCCTGGTTGAGCAGAAGCCCGAAGACGTCGGCCGGGGAGTCCGTCCGGGTCCACACCTCCGACAGGCTCACCTCGGGAAGCCGGTGGGCCCGGGCCTGGTCTAGAAGGGCGCTCCGGGCCCGAGTCCTGGCCTTCGCCGCGGCAACCTCGTGGGTTTGCTGCCGAGCCAGGATCATCGCCTGCTCCAGATCCAGGCTCTCGGCCCGGCCCCTCGCCGGGGCGACTCCCACCGAGACCAGCAGGAGGAACATCGACCCGAGGGTGGCGGCCAAGCGACGAGCTCTCGGATCAGCTCGCAAGGCTCGCCTCCACCCAACGTCGATACGCTCTCTTCGATTTCGCGCCCACCATCCGGTCCAGCTCCCGGCCGTCCCGGAAGAGCACGACGGTGGGAATCCCTCGAACCCCGAAGTGATCCGCCCAGAGCGGATTCCGGTCGGTGTCGACCTTCGCGACCAGGAGCCGGCCGCCGTAGTCCCCGGCGAGCTGCTCCAGGACCGGGGCGGTTCTCCGACAGGGACCGCACCAGGGGGCCCAGAAATCCACCAGCACCGGGATCTCGGAGGCGAGGATCGTCTCCTCGAAGTCCGCGTCGGTCACGGAGACAGGTCGTTCATTCATGGCGTTTCCCTCGTCTACCTCGTTTCCCTCGTCGTTCGTCGTCGATTCGCTCGGCTGCTCCGGCTGCCTCGTTTTTCCCTTCGCACCTTCTTTCCCTCGCACCCTTGGGAGACAGAAGGTCCGAAGGAGGTTTCATCGACCTGCCGGAACCCCTTCTCCAGGACTCGGCGGGTGGGGACTCTCCTCTGACGGAACACGCCCCCGGCCCCGAGCCGTCGGACCAGGATCCCGGGACTCGCAGTGGCACGACCTCCGGTCCCCGCCCACCGAGCATCCCGGCGAGCCGGGACGCCCTTCCCGCACCCGACGCGGGTCTCGGAGGATCTTCCGCTCCCGGATCGGCCCCCGGGATCGAGGCGCCCCGGAGCCGGGTCAGCTCGGGCCGGAGCTCTCCGAGGCCAGCCGGCGGTCCACCAGCGACCGCACCCGGGGGGGCATCTCGTTCCGCCCGAGGCGCTGACAGACCTCCTGGGTGAGATCCAGGGTCGCGAAGAGGGACTCGCAGCGGGAGCAGAGCTCCCCGGAATGGACGGGGAACTCCACCCCCCGATCCAGGGCCTCCTGCTTTGCCTGCAACAGATCCAGGCAGACCTCCCGGGAGTGATCCGGGGGTGGCGTCTCTCGCGTCGGGAGGTCCTCCACCAGAACCTCCCGGAGCTTCAGGCGTCCCCGGTGCAACCGCGTCTTGACCGTGCCCTCGGGGAGGTCGAGGATCTCCGCCACCTCGGCAACGGAGAGACCGGCGAGCTCCTTGAGGACGAGGGGGAGACGGTACTCCACGGGGAGGCCGGAGATCGCCGCGTCGACCCGTTCGATGGTCTCCTTCCGGAGCACCGAGTCCAGGGGGTCGTCCTCTTCCGGCGGAGCCGGGACGGCCGAACCCCCGGAGGGCAGGAGCTCCTCCAGGGACGGAATCTCCGCCGGCTCGCCCGCCCGTCGCCGATGCCGACGACGGCAGGCCCGGACGGCGATGGTGTAGAGCCAGCTCGACGGCTCGGAACGGCCCTCGAACTGATCCCACTTTCGCAGGGCGATCACGAAGACGTCCTGCAGAAGGTCGGCTGCCTCGTCCTCGGTCCGACACACCCGGATTCCCAATCGGTAGAGCTTGTCCCCGTAGCGTTCCAGGAGAAGGGGCAGGGCCTCCCGGGCGGTCAGATCGACCAGGGCTCCGGGTTCGGTCGCCTGTTCACCCTTCGACATGGACCGTAATGCTAGCGGAGTCCGGTTTCGCCACTCCTCCGGGTGGGCTCGACGCCAGGCCGTGATGGAGGACGACCCAGGCCGCCAGGACCGCGAAGGCTCCGGCCTGGTGCACTCCCGCCAGCGCCGGTGGGGCACCGAGCACCAGAGTCGTGGCGCCCAATCCGACCTGGAGGATCAGGGTTCCCACCAGGACTCCGAACCGGGAACCCGGGAGGATGCGGCCCCGGAGGCGCCTCCCTCGCCATCCGAGCCCGACCCCTGCGATCAGGGCCAGGAGGGCCGCGCCCCGGTGGAAGAGGTGGACCGCCACCAGGTTCTCGAACGGATTGCGCCACCAGGGCTCCAGACGCCCGAGACCGGGGGGGAGAAGCTCGCCGGCGATGAGGGGGAAGGTCCGGTACGCATGGCCCGCCCCGGTCCCGGCCATGAAGGCCCCGGACACGAAGAGGAACGCCAGGCATCCGCCGAAGAGCCAGGAGGCTCCCCCCGGCGATCGCACCCGGACCAGGGGCGCCCGTATTCCCCGCCAGTGATCGAGGGCGAGCCAGAGAAGCCCGGCGAAGAGGGAGGCGCCGAGCACCAGATGTGCCGCCAGCCGGTAGGCACTGACGTGGGGTCGATCCACGAGCCCGCTCCGGACCATCAACCACCCCAAGAGCCCCTGACCGGCCCCCACCACGAAGAGCGCAGCCAGAGGAAGCAGATCGGCCCTGGGGAGCCGTCGACGGATCCCGAACACCACGAGGGGGACGACGAAGGTCACGCCGACCGTCCGGGCCAGGAGCCGATGGGCGTACTCGACCCAGAAGATGCGTCGGAAGCCGTCGAGGTCCAGCCCTCGGTTCCGGAGACGGTACTCGGGAGAGCTCCGGTAGGCGGAGAACTCCTCCTCCCAGGCCTCCTCCGTCAGCGGCGGAATCGTCCCCCGCACCGGCTCCCAGTCCACCATGGACAGCCCCGATCCGGACAGGCGGGTGGCTCCTCCCAGGAGCGAGAGGCCCAGGACGAGAGCTGCGCAGAGAAACAGCCATCCCGCGACCGTGCGGTCTCCCGAGGACCGCCGGACACCGGCGGCATCCTCCCCGTCGGCCGAAGTGCGCCAGACGGGACGCCCGCTCTCGAGGCGGCCGGGGCGGGAACAAGCGTCAAAGGGATCGGTCACCGGGGGAACCTAGCCACCCACGGTCCCTCCGAACATGATAGCGGTCAGCCCCCTCCGATGCCCGACGGAGCCTCCTCTTCGACCTCGGACTCCGCTCCTTTCTCCCTCCGGCGAGGAAGCCCCAGAGTCCCGGAACCGAGCTCGCCGGGACTCTGGCACCGGGATTGCTTCGTTCATGATCGGGGGTCGAGAACGCCGTCGCCGCCGGTCGAAGTGCTGGACGGTACGATGCCACAGATCCCGACGAGTTGACGATTCTCCTTCCACGAATTCGGAGTCCGACACAAATGAGACGATCGATCACCCTCGCCGCCCTGGTCTCGATCACGATCCTCGCCGCCCCCGGTCATGGGCAACCGCAGGAATGCCTGGTGGGACCGGGGAAGGCGGCCAGTCTCCTGATCCCCTACTTCGAGGTGGATCTGGCGAATCCCCAGGCGACCACGACCCTCTTCGCCATCGGAGAGGGTGTCAGCACTCCGACCCTGGCCCGGGTGGTACTCTGGACCGACTGGGGGATCCCCACCCTGGCCTTCGACGTCTACCTGGACCCCCTGGACGTCCAGACCGTCAATCTCCGGGACGTCTTCGACGGCACGATTCCCTCCACCGGAGAGACCGCCGATCTCTCGAAATTCGAGTTCTGCGACGATCCGGATCTGGCGCCCTCCCATTCGAACCCCGCCCTGACCTCGGACGAGCTCGCCCAGCTCCGCTCCGACCACACC
>JAWVZJ010000277.1:0-4127 GCA_033722255.1 Thermoanaerobaculia bacterium
AAGGAGGAGGCCAGGGCCACGTCTCCCGGAGTCGCCTCCCGAAGGAGGACGTCGAGTCTCGGAAGCGGGGTTCCCAGGACCACGGTCTGGGATCCCTCGCTCCAGTGGACGGTGCCCTCCACCGTCTCCCCGTCGATCAGGGCCACCGAGGGGGGCTCCCGATCGTCGAAAGCGCTCTCCTTCTGGCCCAGGGTCCGGACGATCTCTCCGGCGGCCCCCAGGGCCCGGTGGCCCCGGTCTCCGCCTTCGAAGACGGCCAGGACCCGGCCCCCGAAGATTCCCCGGATCTCTCCCCCGTGCCCCTTCACCACGTGCCCCAGACGGCGGAGATCCCGGGCGAGCCTCTCGACCGTCTCCTCCGGGTCCACGGTGACGTCCCGACCGCCGTAGTGCCGCAGCTCCACGGCCACCAGGGACAGGCGGCGGATCCGGGGGGCCTCCGTCGAGTCCTGAACCTCTTCCTCCCCCAGGGTCCTGGACAGATCGGCGACGTAGGCCTCCATGTCCTGTTTCTCCCGCAGCTCCGAGAGGAGGTGATCGAACGACCTTCCGAGCCGACCCACTTCGTCGGAGCGATCGATCTCGATCCGCTGATCGTAGTCCCCCTCCCGGGCCGCCTCCGCGACCCTGGTCAGCTCCCGGACCGGTTTCATGACCCGCCGGGAGAGGAGATAGGAGGCGCCTCCCGCCAGGAGGATCGCCACGAGACCGACGACCAGGAGCACGGTCTCCAGGTGGCGGAAGGGGGCCAGGAGAGGCTGGAGCGAGGCCAGGGACACGGCCACCCCCACCGGCTGACCCGCGGCGTCCGTCAGGGGCCGGAGGAGGGTCAACCATGGGCGCCCCGCCAGCTCCAGCTCCATCTGTTCCACCGGTCGTCCCTGATCCATCACCTTCCGGAAGCTCTCCCGGGACGATCCGGCCAGGGCCGCCGTCAGCTCCCGGGCCAGGGTCGGGGACTCCAGGGCGCTGGCCGTGATGACGAGTCCTTCGTCGCCTTCGACCAGGTAGGCGACGTCGGCTTCCGAGATTCGACTCACCTGGAGGGCGGTCAGGTCGTCCAGGGCGAATCCGGTCACCAGGTAGCCGATCAGGATCCGGTCCACGGCCAGGGGCACCGCCACCGCCTGGTAGAGACGGTCTCCGGCCTTCCAGAAGCCGGCCGCCTCGTACTCCCGGAGGGCTTCGGCCACCAGGGCCCGATGGGAGAGATCCCTGGGAGCGGCCTCGGGGTCGTCGGTGCGGGCCACCAGACGTCCCTCCTCGTCCAGGACCATGGCGAAGTCGAATCCCAGATCGTCCTGACGCTGCTCGAGCTGGTCGAGGATCGACAGGGTGTCCCCCCGGTCCAGAGCCTCGCCGAAATACCCGACGACGGCGGAGTCGGCGGCGAAGAGGCGGGCGTTGAGGGTCAGCTCCCGAAGTCTCTGATCCTGGAGAGCGGCCTGGACCGAGCCGGCCCGGGTGAGGGTCTGGCGGGCCGCGTCGCCGGCGATCCGGTCCCCCGAGAGGTAGGTGACGATCACCGCCGTTCCCACGGCCAGGATCACCAGGATCGCCGTCATGGCGAAGATTCGGGTCCCGAGGGTCAGACGCGGTTTCACGGTCGGGGGTCGGGGTGAGAGAGCGTCATCGGTAGCGCCGACCCCGGCGGTACGGTTCGCCCACCTTGTTCAGGTGCTTGGGCACCCGGGGCTTGGTGATCTCCAGGGCCAGGTCCAGGTCCTCTTTCCGGGGGACGCGGATCTCCCGGCGGACGGGATCCGCCCGCTCGTGCCAGAGGGTCAGGGTGCCGGGACCCTCGGGGATCCCGTCGAGCCGGAATCTGCCCCGGGGGTCGGGTCGGGTGACGTGGGAGGTCTGTACCACCAGCACGTAGGCGACCATCGAATGATGGACGTTGCAGAAGATCCGGACCAGCCCGGGGTGTTCGAAGGTCACCGTCTTCCCCGGCCCCCGACCGTAGAGGCCCACGTCGAATGTGTTCTCACCGGAGACGGAGAAGACGTTGTGGAGGATCGGGTCGCGGTTGGGGAAGCGGACCCGGCTCCCGACGGGAACGACCAGCACCCGGGGTCGGAACTGCTTGTCCTCGGTGACGATCTCGTAGGGATCGGCCGGGGGGCTCACCGAGTCTCCTGCCGCGGGCTCGAAGGTCACCACGGCTTCGCCCACGGCCCCCCGGGAGATCCCCCGACCGTCTTCGAGCTCGATCGTTCCTTCCAGGACCGCTCCTCGACCCGGGCTCGTGAGAGCGAGGGCCAGGACCAGGCAAGAGACCGAGAATCTCACCGGTTCCGGGAGCCCGGTCTAGGAGCCGGGCTCCATGTCGATTCCCCGCTTGGCCAGGAGCTTCTCCAGGCGTCCGACGAGATCCGCTCCCAGGAGGGCATCGGCGCTCTGGACCACGTCGGTGAGGGTTCGCCGGACCTCCTGGGAGCCGCTCCAGTATCTCCGGGCCCTCTCTTCCAGCTCGGGGGAGAGGACCGAGGAGAGCACCACGGAGGAGAGGACGAGATCGTCGAGGAATCCCCCGACGCCGACGAAGGCCTCGGGCAGGAGATCGGCGGGAAGGACGAAATAGGCCAGAGCTCCGCCGATGAGGGCCCGGGTCTCCGACGGAGTCTCGCGGTCCAGGAGGAGCCGGAGGAGGAGGACGAACACGTCCGGTACCAGGAGCAGGGCCTCCACCGTGCCCTCGCTCAGGGATCCCCCCCGGCGGGACACGGTCCGGGTGATCCGATTCCGGAGACGGTCGTAGAAGCTCAGGAGCCCCGACGACGGGAGGTCGTCCCCGAGCTCCGGCGGCCCCTCGGAGGCTGGATCGAGTGTCCGGCCCCCGGGATCTTCACTGGACGAGACCCCGGTGAACCGGCTCGCCTCGGAGGCGATCTCCGAAGATCGGAGAGTCGGGTCGGTGGGGCGATCGTCGGATTCCGAGGAGTTGGTCATGCTCTCATTGTCCTCCGAGGATGGAGCGAGTGCAAGCCGTCGCCGGATGCCTGCCGATCACGACGGCGATCCCAGGACCACGGCCAGAAGAGCCCCGGTGACCGAGTTCAGGAAGTTCAGGCCGTGGGAATCGACGAGGCCCGACTCCTCCAGGACGGGCCCGATCAGGCTCTCGGTGGTGGTGGCCAGGAGTGCGGCGACCACGACGGGGATGATCGCGGCCCAGGAGAGGATGCCGGTCACCGCCGCCATCGCGGCGACGACGAGGGACGAGAGGATCGCTGCCGCGGTCCCGAGGGGGGAGATCGCTCCCCGGGTCCCGGGAGGGACTCTCCGGGCGGTGGTGAGGAGCACGGGATTCCGGGAGGAGAGCTTTCCGATCTCGCTGGCCGCGGTATCGGCCATGGCGGCGGCGAGGGAACCGACGAAGGCCAGCCGGAACGGTGCGGAGAGCTCGGTGGTGGCCGCAAAGAGGGCCGCCGCGGTGCCGACGCCCCCGTTGGAGAGCACGTGACGAAGGGTCCGGCGGCCGTCCCGTTCCTGAGCGATGCCCCGGGCCTGCTTGGCCCGGTGTCCGACCCTCGTGAAGAGGGTGCCCAGTGCGAAGAAGGTCCCCAGGACCAGGAACCCCTCCCAACCCAGGCCGATCCACGCCGTCGTGGCCACCGAAAATCCTCCGGCGGCTCCGGAGGCGTCGACGCTCCGGATTCCGTAGGCCGACACGGAGAGCAGGGCGATCAGGCCCGTGGCCCAGAAGAGCCCCTCCTCCATCCCGGGGCTGGAGAGGTGCTCGACCCACCGGCCCCGGGTCCACAGGAGACAGGACAGGAAGAGGCCCGAGACCAGGGGCACTCCCAGGTTGTCGTCGAGCCCGTGGGGGAGGGACTCTACGGCGGCCGCGAGGAGGCTCGTCGCCCCGCACACTCCGAGGGCGAAGGGAAGGGGAACCCCGGGAGCGGTCCACGACAGCAGAAGGGAGGAGGCGACGGTTCCGAAGCCGCAGAAGGCGAGGCTCCCGATCCAGGTCTTCTTCCGGTTCCAGGGGAGGGATCGCCGCCCCAGAATCCGTCCCGCCAGGGTGGCCGTCCCGTCTCCGAAGGCCAGGATCCCCCAGACGGCGGCGGCGATCTCCAATCTGGAGGGGAACACCAGGACGAGGATCAGGATCGCCCAGA
>JAWVZJ010000278.1:0-4110 GCA_033722255.1 Thermoanaerobaculia bacterium
CGGCAGGTGCAGGTTCAAGATCACCCGTCCCACCGTGGTGTCGATGAGCTGGCGCTCCACGTGCTCCAGGTCGGCGTGGAGAATGTCCTGGGAGTCGTACTGGGTCTCGAGATTGATATAGGGGCCGCTGTAGCGGACCCGGATCGGCGTCTGGGTCTCCACCATCCCGGCGTCCAGGGCCATCAGGACCTCGTCGAAATCGGTGAAGACCCGGCCCTCGCCCTTCGACCCCCGTTTGGGCATGGTCAGGTAGTAGCCGCCCAGGACCAGGTCCTGGCTCGGAACCGCCAGGGGCTTCCCATGGGCGGGAGACAGGATGTTCCGGGAGGAGAGCATCAGGACGTGGCTCTCGATCTGTGCCTTCGGCGAGAGGGGAACGTGGACCGCCATCTGGTCGCCGTCGAAGTCGGCGTTGAAGGCGGCGCAGACCAGGGGATGGATCTGGATCGCCTTCCCCTCGATCAGGACCGGATGAAAGGCCTGGATCCCCAGTCGGTGCAGGGTCGGAGCCCGGTTCAGGAGCACCGGGTGGTCCTTGATGACCTCCTCGAGGGCGTCCCAGACGACGTCCTCCTCCCGCTCCACCATCTCCTTCGCCGCCTTGATGGTCCCGGCGTGACCGAACTCCTCCAGCCAGTTGTAGATAAAGGGCTTGAAGAGCTCCAGGGCCATCTTCTTCGGCAGGCCGCACTGATGGAGCTCGAGGTCGGGGCCGACGACGATGACCGAGCGGCCGGAGTAGTCGACCCGCTTGCCCAGGAGGTTCTGGCGGAACCGGCCCTGCTTGCCCTTGAGGGTGTCGGAGAGGGACTTCAGGGGCCGGTTGTTCGAGCCCTTCAGGACCCGGCCCCTCCGACCGTTGTCGAAGAGGGCGTCCACGGCCTCCTGGAGCATCCGCTTCTCGTTGCGGACGATCACCTCCGGAGCCCGGAGCTCCAGGAGCTTCTTCAGCCGATTGTTCCGGTTGATGACCCGACGGTAGAGGTCGTTGAGATCGCTGGTGGCGAAGCGGCCGCCATCCAGGGGGACGAGAGGCCGGAGCTCCGGAGGGATCACCGGGATCGCCTCCAGGATCATCCACTCCGCCTTGTGCCCGCTGTTCCGGAAGGCGTCCACGACCTTGAGCCGCTTGGCCGCCTTCAGCCGGCGGATCTTGCTGGTGTCCGTCTTCATCTGGATCCGGAGCTCCTCGGCGAGCTCGTCGACGTCCAGACGGGTCAGGAGCTCCTGGATCGCCTCCGCCCCCATCTGGGCGTCGAAGGCACCGTCCCCGTGCTCGGCCCGGACCTCCCGGTACCGCTCCTCGGTCAGGAGCTCGTTCTCCTCCAGCTCGGTGTCGCCGGGATCCACCACCACGTAGCTCTCGAAGTAGAGGATCCGCTCCAGGTCCCGGAGCGAGAGATCCAGCAGGTGTCCGATCCGGCTCGGAAGCCCCTTGAAGAACCAGACGTGGGAGACGGGGGCGGCCAGATCGATGTGTCCCATCCGCTCCCGGCGGACCCGGGACCGGGTCACCTCGACCCCGCACTTGTCGCAGACGACGCCTCGGTGCTTCATCCTCTTGTACTTCCCGCACAGGCATTCCCAGTCGGTGATGGGACCGAAAATCTTGGCGCAGAAGAGCCCATCCCGCTCCGGCTTGAACGTGCGGTAGTTGATCGTCTCCGCCTTGGTCACCTCTCCGTGGCTCCAGGAGCGGACCTTTTCCGGCGAGGCGATCGAGATCTGGATGGCATTGAAATCCGCGAGCGACTGCGGACGGTCCGAGCGCTTATCGAAACGGCTGTATGGCTGCAAGTGAGTCCCCCTTCTTGGGTCCCGTCGCTAAGAAAAAGTGGCTCTCGTCGAGTTCTTTCTCGTTGCCCCGAAAGCGGCAACGAAACGCCGCCCTCGGTCTATTCCTCTCGTGTTCGTCAGGTCTTGAGCAACTCCACGTCCAGGCAGAGGCTCTGGAGCTCCCGCACCAAAACGTTGAACGACTCCGGCAGTCCCGGCTGCTCCGGCACGTCTCCCTTGACGATCGACTCGTAGATCCGGCTCCGCCCCTCCACGTCGTCGCTCTTGACGGTCAAGAGCTCCTGCAGGGTGTAGGCGGCTCCGTAGGCCTCCAGAGCCCAGACCTCCATCTCCCCGAAGCGCTGACCTCCGAACTGGGCCTTCCCGCCCAGGGGCTGCTGGGTGATCAGGGAGTAGGGACCGATCGAGCGGGCGTGGATCTTGTCGTCCACCAGGTGGGAGAGCTTGAGCATGTAGATGTACCCCACGGTCACGTCCTGCTCGAACTCGTCCCCGGTCATCCCGTCGTAGACCTTGGTCTTCCCGGAGGACGGGATCCCGGCCTCCTCCAGGTAGCCCTTGAGATCCTCCTCGGTGGCCCCGTCGAAGACCGGGGTGGAGAACTTCACCCCCAGGATCTTCCCGGCCCATCCCAGATGGGTCTCCAGGATCTGCCCCACGTTCATCCGGCTGGGAACCCCCAGGGGATTCAGGACGATCTCCACCGGGGTCCCGTCGGGGAGGAACGGCATGTCCTCCTCCGGGAGGATCCGGGAGATCACGCCCTTGTTCCCGTGGCGCCCGGCCATCTTGTCCCCGACCTGGAGCTTCCGCTTCATGGCCACGTAGACCTTGACCAGCTTGATCACCCCGGGGGGCAGCTCATCGCCCTTCTGGAGGAGCTGGATCCGCTCCTCATTGACCTTGTGGAGCACCTCGATGTGGCTGTCCGTCTTCCGGTAGATGTTCTCCACCGTGTCCAGGAGTCGCTTTTCTTTCAGGGGCAGAGAAAGGATCTCGCTCCGAGTCAGACGGTCCAGGGCCTCGTAGGTCACCTCGTCGCCCTTCCCCAGGAGCTTGTCTCCGGACCGGTCCTTCACCTGGGCGGTCACCTTCTGACCCTCCAGGATGTCGGTGATCTTCTTGTTTCGCTCCTCGGTGAGGATCCGGGTCTGGTCCTTCAGGTCCCGCTCCATCCGGGTGATGATCTCCTCCTCGATCTCGATGTGGCGCTGATCCTTCTCCACCCCTTTCCGGGCGAAGACCTTCACGTCCACCACCGTGCCCTCGATTCCCGGAGGAACCGTGAGGCTCGCGTCCCGGACGTCCCCGGCCTTCTCACCGAAGATCGCCCGTAGAAGCTTCTCCTCCGGCGTGAGCTGGGTCTCGCCCTTCGGCGTGACCTTGCCCACCAGGATGTCCCCCTGGCCGACCTTGGCCCCGATCCGGATGACGCCACTCTCGTCCAGGTCCTTCAGGGCCGCCTCGGAGACGTTCGGAATGTCCCGGGTGATCTCCTCGGGGCCGAGCTTGGTGTCCCGGGCCTCGACGTCGAACTCCTCGATGTGGATCGAGGTGTAGGCGTCCTCCTTGACCACTTTCTCGGAGATCAGGATCGCGTCCTCGAAGTTGTAGCCCCGCCAGGGCATGAAGGCCACCAGGACGTTCCGCCCCAGGGCCAGCTCGCCCATCTCGGTGGAGGGACCGTCGGCCAGGACCTCTCCCTTCCGAATCCGTTCTCCCTCCTTGACCACCGGACGCTGATTGACGCAGGTGTTCTGATTGGAGCGGCGGTACTTGGTGAGCTGGTAGATGTCGGCTCCGAACTCCCGGGACTCTCCGGTCTCGAAGTCCTCGCCTTCGACCCGGACGATGATCCGCTCGGCGTCGACGGAATCGACGATCCCACCCCGCTTGGCCACCACCGTGGCTCCGGAGTCGTGGGCCACGACCTCCTCGATCCCGGTTCCCACGATCGGGGACTCGGTTCGGATCAGTGGCACCGCCTGGCGCTGCATGTTCGAGCCCATGAGTGCCCGGTTCGCGTCGTCGTGCTCCAGGAAGGGAATGAGGGACGCCGCCACCGAGACCAGCTGCTTCGGCGACACGTCCAGGAAATCCACCTGGTCCTTCTCCACCGTGAGGAAATCTCCGCCGGCCCGGGCGATGACCCGGGGATCCACGAGGTTCCCCTCGTCATCGACCCGGGCGTTGGCCTGGGCGATGACGTACTTCTCCTCTTCCCACGCCGTCAGGTAGAACGCGTGGGGCTCGACCTGGGCCTTCTGCTTCTTGGCCTTGATCTTCGAGTTCTCCTCCTCGAGCTGCTCGTCC
>JAWVZJ010000279.1:0-4086 GCA_033722255.1 Thermoanaerobaculia bacterium
ATGCCCCTGGAAGAACTCCTCGTTGACGGACACGTTCTTCAGCGCCCGGATCCACTCTTCGGAGCGGATCTCGAGAACCCGGTCCACCAGGAGCAGGGGATAGCGATGGGGAAGAACCTCCTGAATCCAGGTCACGTCCCGGCGTTCGGCATCACTCTTCGTCACCTCGGGTCTCCCGTCTCCCTCTCGTTCTTCCCGTCGCTCGCGTGTTCGCTCCCGTCCATCCTCTCCTCCAGCCTCTTCTCCAGGCTCCGGACCCGCCGGAGGATCTCCCCCAGCCGGGCGCCGGCCGCCACCTGCCGCCGCCAGCGGGAGAGCTCCACGGCCGGAATCCCGGCCACACGCTGCCCCGGCTCCGTCGGCTGGAGCACGGCGCTCTTCGCCGCCACCTGGACTCCGTCGCCGACCTCCAGATGGTCTGCCACTCCGGCCTGGCCTCCGAGGACGACCCCGTGGCCGAGTCGGCTGCTCCCGGCCACTCCGGCCTGGCCACAGAGGATACTGGACTCGCCGATCTCGACGTTGTGACCGACCTGGACCAGGTTGTCGAGCTTGCTTCCGGCACCGATCCGGGTCTCCTCCAGGGTGGCCCGATCCACGGCGGAGTTGGCGCCGATCTCGACCCCGTCCTCCACCACCACGCGGCCCACCTGGGGGATCTTCCGGGGTCCGGACTCGGTGGAGGCGTATCCGAAGCCGTCGCTCCCCAGGACGACCCCGGCATGGAGGATCACCTCCCGGCCCAGGACGGTCCCCGGATAGAGGACCACCCGGGGGTGGAGAACCGACGAGGCGCCGATCCGACAGCCGTCTCCCACCACGACCCCGGGGTGAAGGACCACTCCGGGCTCCACCGTGCAGTCCCGGCCCAGGACCACGAAGGGCCCGATGGAGGCGCTGGCGTCGATCTCCGATCTCTCCCCCACGACGGCGGTCGGATGAATGCCCGGAGCGGCCTCGGCCACCGGCATGAGCTCCTCCAGGACCCGGGCCACGGCCAGGGCCGGATCGTCGCAGACCACCCCGGTCCCCAGGAGATCCCGGAGGTCCTCCGGAACCAGGAGCGCCCCGGCGGCGCTGGTCCGGGCCGGTTGCCGGTACCGGGGCGAGGTCACGAAGGCCAGGTCCCCGGGGCCCGCCTCCTCCAGGGATCGGACGGCCCGGATCCGCCGGTGCGGATCACCGACGAGCTCGCCCTCGACGAGCTCCGCGATCTCCCCCAGGGTGAGCGTGTCGGCCACGGGAGCTCACTCCGTCCCGGACGCCGCCTGGGCCTCCTGCCGGGCGTTGAACCGCTCGATCACCCGGTCCGTGATGTCGATGGCGTCGTCGGCGTAGACGAGACCGCTCTGGTACTTGTTCATGATGATCGTGTACCCGCCCTCCCGGCCGATCTCGTGGATCACCTCGAGGACCTCCTTCTCGATCTTGGCCAGGGTCTCGTCCCTCTCCTTGGCGAGCTCCCGGTCCGCGTCGTCCTGGAACCGCCGGAGGGCGATCGTCTTGTCCTCCAGCTCCTGCCGCAGCTCGGCCTGCTTCTCCTGGGAGAGGGCGTTGCCGGCCTCGTCGAGCCGCTGTCGCAGGGTGACGATCTCCTGCTGGAGCTGCTGGCCCTCCTGCATCTTCTGGTCCCGGAGCTGACGCAGGCTCTCCAGGGCGGCCCGGCCCTCCGCCGACTCGGCGACGATCCTCTCGGACTCGATCACCGCGATCTTCGGGGAGCCGGTCGGGACCTCCTGGGCGGTGGCCGACCCGACTGCGATCCCCCCCGCGACGACGAGCGCCAGGAGGGCACGGACGAGATTCTTGTGGTTCATCGGATTACCTCGGGTTGTTCTCGGATGATGGTGTCTAGGATGGAGTGCAATTTCGAATCGGCGGCGGGGATGGTCGAACAGTGTCCTCGGCAGAGATCGTCTCGCTACGGACGGTCCCTCAGAAGCTCGTCCCCACGTCGAACTGGAAGCTCTCGAACCGATCGCCCGGCAAGGGGTCGAGGTTCTCGGCGTAGATGAATCGGAGGGGGAGCCCGAAGACCGGGACGAAGAGGCGGAGCTCCACTCCGGTCGTGTACCGCAGCTCGTCGATGTCGAAAGAGCGACCGAAATCGTCGTCGAAGACGTTGCCGGCGTCGGTGAAGAAGACGAGGCGGAAGGGGCCCCCCAGGAGGATCTGGTACTCGAGCCCCAGCTCGAAGTACTGGGTCCCACCGACGATGTTTCCGAACTCGTCCCGGATCGGATTCCCCTCCCCGTCCCGGAGGAACAGGGACCGGTTGGCGAAGCCCCGGACGCTCCGGGCGCCGCCCCGGTAGTAGCGCTCCAGGAGGGGGAAGTCCTCGTCACCGAAGGGCTCGAGCCATCCCGCCTCGGCGTTGACCCCGAAGACAGTGCGGACCCGACCGCCGGTGATCGGTCGGTAGTAGGTGAACTCCGCCTCCGGCCGGTAGAACGAGACGTTTCCTCCGAGGAATCCGCCGGAGTAATCGAAGCTCACCGTGGAGCGGATCCCCCGGGTCGGCTCCAACCGATTGTCCACGCTGTCGTAGATCCAGATCGGGCTCAGGGTGGATTTCTCGAAGTTGAAGAGGCGATTCGTCGGGCCCTCCTCTCCTTCTTCGTCCGAGGTACCTCCGAAGAAGACCTGATCCTCGAGCTCGGTGTACCCGTAGCTGATCCGGAAGGCCTGGAAGAGCTTGAAATTCCGACCGTAGGTGAGGCTGCCGCCGGTCTCCCGGCGGATCTGCCTCTGGTCGCCGAAGAGGAAGAAGTCCAGCTCCCGGCTGAAGGCGCTGAAGCCCGCCGACTGGGGCCGATCCAGGATCCAGGGGACGAAGTAGGAGAGCTCGTAGCGCTCGGTGACCCGACCGGTCTGGACGGCCACCGAGAGGGTCTCGCCTCGGCCCCGGAAGTTCTGGGTCCGCAGCGAAAACTGACCGAAGAATCCGTCGAGCTCGCTCCAGCCTCCCCCGAAGAGGAGCTCGGTCCGGTCCGCCTCCTGACCCTGGACCTTCAGGTCCACGGTCTTCTCCTCCGGATCGATGTTCTCGAACTCGATCGGGTTGTCCTCGTCGAGCTCGAAATACCGGAGCTGGTTGAGCTTGAAGAGGGAGTTCCGGAGCGCCCCCATGTTCAGAGTACGACCCTCGTGGACCCGGAACTCGCGGCGGAGCACCTTGTCCCGGGTCCGATCGTTGCCCTCGAACTCCAGGCGGCCGACCTTGTACTGCTCGCCCTCCACCACCTCGACCACGATGTCCGCCACGTCCTCGCCCCGCTCCTCGAGGGTCACGTCCACCTGCGAGTAGATGTAGCCGGCGTTCCGGTAGAGCTTGTCCACGGCCTCCACGCCCTCGTCCACGGCCGACGCCTTCAGCCACTTGCCCCGGGGCTTGCTGAACGCCCGCAAGAGAACCTCGTCGCTGAAGACCTCGTTGCCCCGGATCGTGACCTCGCCGTAACGGAAGCGCTCCCCCTCGTCGATGGGGATGGTGATGAAGAGGCGCCGCTTCTGCTTCGCCGGTGGAGCGTCCGGGCGGAGGGCCCGGACCTCGAGCTCCGGCTCTCCGATGGCGACGTTCTTGTAGCCCTTCTCCCGGTAGAGGTCCCGAACCCGGTCGATGTCCTCCTGGTAGTTGGCCGGGTTGAAGACGTCCCGCTTCAGGATCCGGCTGATCGGACCGCTGGGACGAGTCTTGCGCAGAGCCCACTTGAGCCGGTAATCGGAGAAGACGGTGTTGCCCTCGAACTCGACCTCCTCGATCTTGACCTTGTTCCCCTCGTCGACCTGGAAGACGACCCGTCGCTCCCCGGGGCTGACCTCCTCCAGCTCGTAGCGGACGCGGGCGAATCGGAATCCCTTCTCCCGGTACATCGACTCCAGCTCGCTCTGGAGCCTCTTCAGATCGCCGAGGGCCAGAGGCATTCCCTCCCGCAGATCGATCCGCTTCTCGTCCATCCGCTCCTCGATCTCGGTACGGTCGAGCTTCTTGAGACCCTCGAACTCCAGAGACCGGATCACCGGACGTTCTTCGACCCGAACGATCACTCGGATCCGATCGGGTCCGACGGGCTCCATCTCGATCTC
>JAWVZJ010000280.1:0-4077 GCA_033722255.1 Thermoanaerobaculia bacterium
GCCGTCACCAGCTGGGCCGGACTGGACCTGGTACGGGGAAACGCGGTGAAGGTGCTGACCATCCTCTGCTTCACGATCCTCTCCCTCTCGCTGTTCGCCTGGCAGGGTCAGGTGAGCTGGTCGGAGGGAGGAATCCTGGCCCTGGGCACCGCCGCCGGCGGCCAAGTGGGGACCCGGCTCACCGTGCTGAAGGGGAGCGCCTGGGTACGAGGCGTGGTGATCGGGGCCGTGCTGGTCTTCGCCGTCCTCCTCTGGTTCCGGTGACGGGGATCCTCTGAGGGAGTTCCCTCCCAGGGTCGTCACCCCGTGCTCTGCATGGCGGCGGCGATCCCGTTGATGCTCAGGAAAAGAGCCCGACGCAGGGCGGGCCTTTCCCCGTCGTCGGCTTCCCGCCAACGTCGCAGGAGCTCCACCTGGACCAGGTTCAGGACGTCGGTGTAGGGATTTCGGAGGGCGATCGACTTCTGGATCACCGGATCCCGATCCAGGAGCTCCTCCTGGTCGGTGATGGCGAGGAGATGCTCCCGGGCCCTCTCGAAGTCCTCCGCGATCCGGCGGTGGAAATCGTCTCCGGCGTCGCCGCCCAGACGGGCGTAGCGCCGGGAGATCACCAGACGAGACCGGGCCATCTCTCGCACCGCGTTGTCCACCACGGCGGTGAAGAACGACCACTCCCGGTAGAGGGTCCGAAGACGGTTCAGCGCGTCCTCGTCCTCCTCGATGACCTCGGTCAGCGCCCGGCCGCAGCCGTACCATCCGGGAACGTTGTAGCGGGTCTGGGTCCAGGCGAAGACCCAGGGGATGGCCCGAAGCCCCTCGAAGTCGACCTCCTCGCCCCCGGCCCGGGAGACCGGGCGAGAGGCGATGGGAAGGTGACTGATCTGCTCCACCGGAGTCACCCGGGTGTACCAGGCCCACAGGTCCTCGTCCTCGATCAGCTCCCGGTAGGACTCCATGGCCGATCGTGCGATCCGTTGCATCAGCTCGAGGTCCCGTGCCGAGGGCTCTTCGGTCTCGATGCCGTCGCCCGTCTCCCACAGACCGCTCCGGAGCATGGCGTTGACGACCTGTTCCAGATGCCGGTGGGCCAGCTCCGGGAGGGAGTAGCGGAAGGAGATCACCTCCCCCTGCTCGGTGAACCGGATCCGGCCGTTGTGGACCGACCGGGGAAGGGCGAGAATCGCCTGGTTCGCTCGACCCCCGCCCCGTCCCACGGTGCCGCCCCGACCGTGGAAGAGGCGGAGGTCGACTCCGTGGCGTCGGCAGGTGTCGGCGATCTGTCGCTGGGCCCGGTGGAGGGCCCAGTTGGCCATCCAGTATCCGCCGTCCTTGTTGCTGTCCGAGTAGCCGATCATCACCTCCTGGAAATCACCCCGGGCGTCCAGGTGGAGACGGTAGAGGTCGTTCTCGAACAGTGAGTGCAACCGCTCGCCGGCGGAGGCGAGATCATCGATCGTCTCCAGCAGGGGGACCAGGTCCAGGGGAGAGCGAACCGACCCCTCGTCCAGCCGCCAGAGCCCGGTTTCTTTCGCCAGCAGCATGACCTCCAGGAGATCGCTGACCTCATGGGTCATGCTCACGATGTAGCAGCGGACGAGCTCCGGTTCCCGGTCCAGGGCCTCCCGGACCACCGACAGGGATCGGAGGAGCTCTTCGGTCTCCGAGGAGAGCTCCGTGTCCGGCGGAAGGAGGGGCCTCGGGTTCCGGAGCTCCCTCTCCAGGAGCTTCCGTCTGGCCCTCTCCTCGAGGGAAGGGTACTCATCGGTCACTCCGGCCACTCCCAGGAGCTCTCCGACCACGGCCTCGTGGACCCCGCTGTGCTGACGGAGATCCAGGGTGGCGAGGCGGAAGCCGAAGCTCCGGGCCCGGTCCAGGAGACGGCCCAGTCGACTTCCCCGGGTCAGAGCGCCGAATCCGGCCTCCTCCAGCCAGCCCGTCAGGTCCTCCAGGTCGGAAACGAAGTCCTGGCTCCGATACAGCGACCCCCGGTCCCGGGCCGCACCGTCCAGGAGTCGCCGGAGCCGGTGGAGGAGCAGGGTCGCGAATCGCCGTAAGGGCTCGTGGATCGTCTGACCCCGGGGCTCGATTCCGAGCTCCTCCTCTCCCCGCCGGATGGCCTCCCGGAGACCGTCGGGGATCTCGACCCGTCGATCCGAGAGACTGAGCTCTCCGGAGAGGAGCTCGAGCTCTTTCAGGTGGAGCTCGAGGACCGCCCTCCGCTGGCGCCGGATCGTCCTTCGGGTTACCGCCGCGGTGACCTCGGGGTTGCCGTCCCGATCGCTACCGATCCAGCTCCGGTACCGGAGGAAGGCTGGCGGTGGGACTTCGCTCCCTTCCGTGCCCTCGTAGCACCGATCCAGGCTGCGCTCCAGGTCCCGGAAGATCCCGGGTATCGTCTCCCAGACGGTGCTCGTGAAGAAGTAGAGACCCTGGGTGACCTCGTCGTCCACCGAAGGCCGTTCCGCCGCCACCTCGTCGGTGGCCAGCATGAGGAGGATCTCGTCGTAGAGGGCGTCCAGGACGTCCTCCTCTTCCTCGGGGGTGATCCCCGGATCCCGTCTCCGTTGGAGAAGTCGAGCCACTCGCTTCTGCCGACGGAGAAGCGTCGGCCTCCGGGCCTCCGTCGGATGGGCGGTGAAGGTGGGTTGGATGTCCAGCTCCCGGATCATCTCCTCCGCCTCGGAGCGAGAGATTCCTTCCTCCACCAGGATCCGGACGGCCGCCTCGATGGACTCCGCCCGGGGCGCCTCCGGGGTGGCCCCCCTCGCCCGTTCTCGGTTGATGCGCACGATCTCGAGCTTCTCAGCCTGATTCACCAGGTGGAAGAAGCTCCCGAAGGCCCGGAGGATCCACCGGATCCGGTCCAGATCCAGCTCGCCGATCCGCTCTACCGCCCGGTCCAACCCCTCCGGATCGCCGGCCTCGGCCGCCCTCCGGCAGAGCAGCCTAAGCTCCTCCACCAGCTCGAACACCTCCTCCCCGGCCCGCTGGCGCAGGGCGTGGCCCAGCATGGCCCCGAGGAGATTCACCTGCTCGCTCAGGGGCCGGGAGATTCCGGTGCCCTCGGCCGCCACTTCGATGCCCTTCCAGTGCCTCACGCCGACGAGAGTCTACCGCTCCTGTGTCGTGCCGGAGCTCCACCGTCGAGAAGCGTGCCGACCCTCCCGATCGGTGGGCCTGCCGTCCTCGGATTTCGCTTCTCTGGAACCTGCCGGATTCCGGCACGAGTCTCGGCCCGCGGGTCGTCCGAAACCTCGGAAGGTCCACCGTCCCGTCGGGTTGGCCGCGAACCACCCCTACACCTGTGGTTTCCTCGCCGGGAGCCGCCCTAGGCTCCGAAGGCGAGGGACGGGATGATCGCTGGAATGACCACCGGGCGCGAGAGAACGGAATCGACGATGCGACGTCTCGGCGTAGGGAGGGAGCGGTTCGCCGCCGCATCGGGAGCTCTTCTGCTCCTGCTGGCAGCCGGTGCCACCTGGCTCGCGCTCTGTGCGGTGTCGGGAGAGCCGTGGCCCAGCGCTGACCGGGAGACGATGACCGGGGAAGAGCTCTACCGGGCCGCCTGTGCCAGTTGCCACGGTATCGACGGGAGGGGAGCGCGGAAGGGAGTGGTGGGTTTCACGGAGCCGGTCCCGGATTTCACCGAGTGCAGCTTCGCCACCCGGGAGCCCGACGCCGACTGGTTCGGGATCGTCCACGACGGGGGTCCGGTCCGGGGCTTCGCCCGGATGATGCCGGCTCTGGGAGACGTGCTGGAGGATCGGGAGATCCAGACGATCCTCGACCACGTCCGGACCTTCTGTTCCGATCCTGCCTGGCCCCGGGGCGAGCTCAACCTGCCCCGGCCCCTGGTCACGGAGAAAGCCTTCCCCGAGGACGAGGTCGTCTACGAGCTGAACGTCTCCACTACTGGCGGGCCCGGACGGATCGGGGGCCAGGTCGTGTACGAGAAGCGCTTCGGGGCCCGGAACCAGTACGAAGTCCTGGCGCCGGTGGCGTGGAGGGAATCGGTACCGGGACACGAGGAGGACTCCTGGGTGGGTGGGGTCGGGGATCTGGGCGTGGCGGTGAAGA
>JAWVZJ010000281.1:0-4038 GCA_033722255.1 Thermoanaerobaculia bacterium
AACAGCCTCCTCGAGAACCGGGAACAGGTCGCCATCGCCGGTGGAGGAGGCGATCCCGAGGCCAACTCCTGGCGGTCGAACTACTGGAGCGACTATCGGGGGTACGACGCCGACGAGGATGGCTTCGGGGACGTTCCGCACCGCTCGGACAAGCTCTTCGAGAGCCTCATGGACCGGAATGCCGAGCTTCGGCTCTTCTCCTGGAGCCCGGTGGTCCAGGCAGTCGATTTCGCCGCTCGCGCCTTTCCCCTGGTGAAGCCCGATCCCAAGCTGACGGACCCGGTCCCCCGGATGGAGCCCGAGGTACCGGCAGGCCCGCCCCGACTCGGGGGCCCGGAGGATCGAGGACTCCTCTCGGCGGGCATCGGCCTCGCTGCCCTCGCCCTGCTGCTGATGGCGGGACCGGGGCTGGCCCTCTCCCGTGGAGCTACGATGCGCCGCATGAGCGACGGAAGGACCGAGGAGACGAATCCCCGACCGCGTCCCATCGAAGAGCCCCCCGACCCACTGGTCGAGCTGCGGAACGTCGGGAAGCGCTTCGGGGACACGGTGGCCCTGGAAGACGTCTCCTTCGTGGTGGAACGCGGCGAGTCCGTGGCCCTCTGGGGACCCAACGGTGCGGGAAAGACCACCGCCCTCCGGTCGATCCTGGGAGTCATGCCCCACGAAGGAGAGGTCGTGATCGGGGGCTTCGAGAGCCGGCAGGAGGGGAAGAGGGCCAGGAGGCTGATCGGATTCGTCCCTCAGGAGAGCTCCTTTCCCGACCTCCGGGCCGTGGAGGTCGCCGAGCTCTTCGCCCGGCTCCATCGGGTATCCCTGGACCGGGTGTCCGAGCTCTTCCGGACCCTGGGCCTCGAGGGGGAGGAGGAGAAGCAGGTCGCGAATCTCTCGGGAGGGCGCAAGCAGCGACTGGCCCTGGCCGTGGCCCTCCTCTCCGACCCGCCCCTCCTGATCCTCGACGAGCCGACGGCGAGCCTGGACGTGACTGCCCGACGGGAGTTTCTCGACCTCCTGGTGAAGCTGAAGAACGAGGGGAAGACCATGGTCTTCTCCTCCCACCGTCCCGACGAGGTCCGGATCCTGGCGGACCGGGTCCTGAGGCTCGAGGAGGGTCGGCTGGTGGGAAGCGAAGAACCGTCCGTGCTGTCGGGGGAGGGACCGGAGGTGGAGCTCGAGCTCGCCATCGACCCGGACGACCTCGACCGGGCGGCCCACCTGCTGGAGGATCGGGGCTTCGCTCCCCGGAGACGGGCGGGCTGGCTCCGGATGAGGGTCCCGGCCGACGGCAAGATCGACCCGATCGCCCTCCTGCTGCAGCACGAGATCGACCTGGACGACTTCCGGACGGAGAAGACCGATGCCGAGCCCGCGTAGCGTCGCCATCCTCCTGGGCCGGGAGGTCAAGGACGCCTGGAGGAACAAGTGGTTCCTGCTCTACGCGGGGACCTTCACCCTCCTGGCTCTGGGCCTGTCGTGGCTGTCGGTGACCGGTGTGGCCCGGACCGGCTATGCGAGCCTCGGCCGGACCGCGGCCAGCCTGCTCAACCTCGTGATCCTGATCGTCCCTCTGATGGGGCTCTCCCTCGGGGTCCAGGCCATCGTGTCCGAGCGGGAGCGCGGTTCCCTCCTCTACCTCCTGGCCCAGCCGGTGGACGTGCTGGAGATCCTCCTCGGAAAGTTCCTGGGAATCAGCGCCGCCGTCCTGGGAGCTCTCCTGCTGGGCTTCGCCGTCGCGGCCATGGCCATGTCCGGTCGCGCCGGAGGAGGCCAGGTGGGGAGCTACCTCGCCTTCGTGGGAGCAGCCGCGCTCCTGGCCTGCGCCACCGTGAGCCTGGGTCTTCTGATCTCGACCCTCACCTCCCGGACGTCGGTGGCGGCGGGAATCGGGATCTTCACCTGGCTGATCCTCGTCTTCGCCGGCGATCTGGGCTTGATGGGCACCGCCCTCGCCGTCGAGGTCGACGTCCGGACCCTCCTGATGGCCACCCTCGCGAACCCGCTCCAGGTCTTCAAGATGGTGGCGGTCCTGATCCTTCGGGGAGGGCTGGAGGCCCTCGGGCCCGCAGGTCTCTACGCGACCCGCAACTGGGGCGGAGAGCTCCTTCCCCTCCTGGCAGGGATCCTGCTGCTCTGGATCGTGGTGCCCCTGGCGGTCGCCGGGTGGACCTTGAAACGACGGGGAGGCATCCCTTGAGACGGGTCGCGCTCTCCGCGGTCGTGCTGTTTTTTCTGACCTGGAGCGGCTTCGGCTGCCACGGAGCCGACGACACCCAGGGGCCTCCGGAGATTCGGTACGGCTACGACCTGTGCACCTACTGCTCCATGACCATCGATACGGCGGATCACGCCGCAGTGGCCCGGAGCGGCTCCGGGGAGGAGGCCCGCTTCGACGATCTCTCGGGACTCCGCTCCTTCCTGCGCACCTCCGAAGGCCTCTGGAAAGCCTGGGTCCACACGAAGGAGGGGTGGATTCCGGCCGAAGAGGCCTGGTATCTCCGAGATCCCGAGGAAGTCACCCCCATGGGCTCCGGGCTGGTCGCCTTCGCCGACCGCGGTGCGGCCCTCGAAGTCACCTCCGACTCCGACGCCGACGCTCCCCAGAGCTGGAGCCAGTTTCTCGACGCCGCAACAACCAACTCATCATCGATGACCCGTCGTCCCGACAAGGAGGGAACCTCATGAGAAAGAACGACCGAAACCAGATCTTCGTCCTGCCCGCCATCGCGCTGGCCCTCTTCACCTTCGGACTGGTCGCCTGTGGCGGAGGAGGCGGCGGCGCCGGAGGCGACGATGCCTCCGGCGAGATGGTCGCCCGGGGCGAGAAGCTCTACGTTCAGACCTGCGGCACCTGCCACGGGAAGGACGCCGAGGGCCTCCCCAACCTCGGCAAGCCGCTCCTGGACAACGAGTTCATCCAGGAGAAGTCCGACGCCGAGATGGTGGAGTTCCTGAAGAAGGGCCGTCCCGCGACCCATCCCGAGAACACCCGGGGCGTGGACATGCCCCCCAAGGGAGGCAACCCGGCCCTCACGGAGGAGGATCTCCAGGCGATCGTGGCCTACGTCCGGACCCTTCAGTAAGGACCCCGGGTCTCCCGTGTAGTCGCTCCTCGAACCGAGGACGACCGGGGAGGAGCCTCTACTCCGCCGGCTGGATCGGCACCCTGACCTCGGTCCGGATCCAGCGAAGGACCATGTCGGCCCCGGCGTCGTCGTCCTCGAAGGAGATCGTGAACTGGGTGACCTTCTCGTCCTCGTCCAGAGTCTCGGGCTCGATGCCCACCGTCAGGACGTTGTTTTCCTCGAGGTATCCCTCTTCGTACTCTTCCGTCTCGGGGTTGTAGCGGGCGGTTCCGGACAGTCCCAGGGCCGAGTTGAAGTGGATCTTCCACTTGTCGGGAGCCGGGGTGGTGAACATCGAGTAGGTGCCCGCCGAGAGCTTCTTCCCCGCCACCTTGACGTCCTGGGTCACCGTGATCTCGGTGGCCTCGTTGGCTCCCGTCCGCCAGACCTGCTGGAAGGGCACCAGGGCCCCGGACTCCTCGGTGCCGAAGATGTTGTCTCGGCCCCGCTCGTAGGGTCGGCTGTAGACCACCCGGACGTAGGTCCCGTCGTCCAGGAGAGTCCGGGCCATCCCCATGGGACTCGGCCGGCGGGAGGGGTGGAGATCCTGGGCCGTGGCGACCTCGGCCAGGCTCAAGAGGCCCAGGGCCGTCAGGGCCAGGGTCAGGGTCGTGAGTCGGGTGATGCGTGTCTTCATGAGCTCCTCCGGAGAGTCGATCGTTCGTAATTGAGATCCGGTCGACCGAGAAGTTTAGCAGCCGCGCATGCCCGTCGCGTTGCTTCGGCCACTCATGAGGATGACAAAGGGGGGCTGACCATTTGATGATCCTGGGCCGGTCCTCCGGTTGCGGGAGCGGGGCCGGGAGGGGACGGCGCGGGCTATGTAACCTTTGACCGTGGGCCCGCGCCTGTGCTCGTCTTCGCGCCGCACCGAAGTGCCCTCTCCCGATCCGTGAAGAGCGCTCGAGAGAACCCG
>JAWVZJ010000282.1:0-4032 GCA_033722255.1 Thermoanaerobaculia bacterium
CCCTCTGGCTGGACGAGCTCACGCCTCGCCAGATCGTGGCGGAGCTGGACCAGTACATCGTGGGGCAGGCGGCGGCAAAGAAGGCGGTGGCCATCGCCCTCCGGAACCGGTGGCGTCGCCAGCAGCTCGACGAGGAGATGGCGGAGGAAATCCTGCCGAAAAACATCCTGATGATCGGCCCCACCGGCGTGGGGAAGACCGAGATCGCCCGACGGCTGGCCCGCCTGGCTCGGGCCCCGTTCCTGAAGGTGGAGGCGAGCAAGTTCACCGAGGTCGGGTACGTGGGCCGGGACGTGGAGTCCATGGTCCGGGATCTGGTGGAGATGGCGGTGAACCTCATCAAGGAGGAGAAGCGGGAGAGTCTCCGGGAGAGCGCGAGCCAGCGGGCCGAGGAGCGTCTCCTGGATCTGCTGCTCCCTCCGGGTCGTGCTTCGTCCCGAAAGGGCGAGACCGGGGACGGAGAGGAAGACTCCTCCGTCCTCGCCCCCCCGTCGCCGCCGAGAGACACCCGGGAGAAGCTCCGGGAGAAGCTCCGGGCGGGAGAGCTCGACGACCGGATGGTGGAGGTGGAGGTCGAGGACACCGGCTTTCCCAGCCTCGAGATGTTCACCCCCCAGGGGGTGGAAGAGGTCGGATTCAATCTCAAGGACATGCTGCCGGGAGTCTTCGACCGGCGGCGGCAAAGTCAGAAGATGAAGGTCTCCGACGCCCGGGAGATCCTGGAGCAACAGGAGGTGGAGAAGCTGATCGATCGCCAGCAGGTGGCCCGGGAGGCCCGACACCGGGTCGAGCAGACCGGGATCCTCTTCCTGGACGAGCTCGACAAGGTCGCGGGCAAGGAAGGGGGCAAGGGACCCGACGTTTCCCGGGAAGGAGTCCAGCGGGATCTCCTCCCCGTGGTCGAGGGCACCACCGTATCCACCAAGTACGGACCGGTGAAGACGGACCACATCCTGTTCATCGCCGCCGGAGCCTTCCACGTGGCTCGGCCGTCGGATCTGATCCCCGAGCTGCAGGGACGCCTGCCGATCCGGGTCGAGCTGAACGCCCTTTCCCGGGAGGACTTCGTCCGAATCCTCACCGAGCCCAAGAACGCCCTGACGAAGCAGTACACGGCCCTCCTCTCCACCGAAGGCCTCACCATCGAGTTCACCGACGACGCGGTGGAGGAGATCGCCCGGCTGGCGGCGGAGGTCAACGCCACGACGGAGAACATCGGGGCCCGGCGCCTGGCGACCCTGATGGAAAAGCTCCTGGAGGAGATCTCCTTCGAGGCGCCGAATATGGAAGGAGTAGAGCTGTCCGTCGATCGTACCTACGTCGAGTCGGCCCTCGCCGACATCGTGAAGGACCAGGATCTCTCCCGCTATGTCCTCTGAACCCCTTCGGATCGCCGCTCCGGCCCTCCTCGTCCTGCTCCTGCTCCCGGCCTGCGGGAAGAAGGCGGATCCCCGGCCTCCTCTCCGAATCGTCCCGGCCCGGACCGGAGACCTGAGCCTCCTGCAGCAGGGAGAGCTCCTGAGCCTGAGGATGAGCTATCCCGCCACGACCACCGCCGGTGAGGCCCTGGGGGAGCTCGAGGCGGTGGAGATCTGGCACCTGACGAGACCCCTGGAGGATCCGGAGGTTCCTCCGGAGGTCGAGCCCCAGGAGCTCGAGGCCCGGGGAGAGAGACTCGTCGTCCTCCGGGGAACCGAGCTCGAGAGCGCCACGGAAGGGGGAGAAATCGTGACACGCCTCCCCCTGGGGACGATGGACGAGCCGGACAGCTTCCAGGTCTTCGGCGTTCGTACCGTCGCCGCGGAGGGGGAGAGGTCGGAACTCTCGAATCTCGTGTCTCTGGTCCCCCGGGAGCCCCCGTCTCCTCCCCGGAATCTGACGATCGAGCCGGGGCCGGAGGGAATCCGGATCTCCTGGGACCCCCCGGCGGAGGAGATCGAAGGTTTCCACGTATACCGGAGGCGGGCCTTCGAGCGGAGCTACGGAGAGCCCTTGACCTTCGTCGGGAGCGACCGGAAGAGCTCTCTGGACGAAACCACCCGGTTCGGAGAGCGGTATATCTACACCGTGACCGCGGTGGCGTCCCGCCAGCCCCGTCGGGAGAGCGGCTTCGCCGGGGAGCGGGAGATCCACTACGAGGACCGGTTCCCTCCGGCTCCTCCCGTGGACCCGGTGGCTCTTCCCGGCGACGGAGAGGTCCGGCTGGTCTGGAAATCGAGCCCCTCCCGGGACACGGCAGGTTACCTCGTCTACCGGGCCGACCCGGAGGGAGAGTTCCGCCGGCTCCAGGAGACCCCGATCGACGACCAGGAGATGCGGGACACCGGGCTCCTGGAGGGTCTTCTCTACCGCTATCGGGTCACCGCCGTGGATCGGAACGGGAACGAGAGCACCCCTTCGGACACGGTGGAGGCCCGGCCCCGGTGACCGAGCTCTGGCGTCTCTCCGGCGCCGGCAACGATTTCCTGGCCGTCGTGCCCCCGGGAGAGCCGCCGACGGAGACTCTCGTCCGCAGATGGTGCCGCCGCGGGGTCTCTCTGGGTGCCGACGGCGTCCTCCACCTGGAGCCCGGAGATCCGGTCTCCCTCCGCTACTGGAACGCCGACGGCACCCCGGCCGATCTCTGTCTCAACGGCACCCGTTGCGCGGCCCAGCTGCTGTTCCACCTGGGCTGGAGAGAAGAGTCAGCGGAGATCCGGACCGGAGCCGGGACTCTCCGGGCTCGCCGGGCCGGTCCCTCGGAGGTGGCCCTGGAGGTTCCGATCCTCCCGGAGCGCCCCCGTCCCGTGGAGATCGATCTGGGCGACGGTGCGATCCGGGGATGGTTCCTGGAGGTGGGAGTCCCCCACCTCGTGGTTCCCTGGGAGGGAGACCTCACCGGGTGCCCGGTGGCCCGGCTGGGACCGCCGCTGCGCTCCCACCCGGCCGTGGGTCCCTCCGGGGCCAACGTCGACTTCGTCCACCTCGTGGGGCGCCGGGACTTCGAGATCCGGAGCTACGAGCGGGGTGTGGAGTCGGAGACCCTGGCCTGTGGCACCGGGGTCCTGGCCGCCGCAGCCGTCGGACTCCACCGGGAGGAGCTCGAGCTCCCGACCACCGCCCGGACCCGGGGGGGCTTCGACCTGGAGATCTCCGGCGAGACCGACGGAGGGGCGATCCGTCACTGGAGCCTGCGGGGAGACGCCCGGGTCCTGGCGAGGATCGAAGTCCGGGACGAGGCCGTGGATCAGCCGGCGAGGCCGGACACCGTCTGATAAATTCCCTTTCCCATGTCGGAGCTCGCCTTCCCCCCCGTCGAGGAACAGATCTCCCTGCTGAAGCGGGGAGCGGTGGATCTCGTGGAGGAGGATCAGCTCGCCGACAAGCTCCGGAGATCCCGGGAGACGGGAGCTCCTCTCACCGTCAAGGCCGGCTTCGATCCCTCGTCACCGGACCTCCATCTGGGCCACACGGTGCTCCTTCGCAAGATGGCCCACTTCCAGCAGCTGGGGCACCGGGTGATCTTCCTGGTCGGCGGCTTCACGGCGTTGATCGGGGATCCGACGGGACGGAAGACCGCACGGCCTCAGCTCTCGGAGGCCGAGGTGGAGGCGAATGCCCGGACCTACCAGGACCAGGCGTTCCGGATTCTCGACCGGAACGCGACGGGGATCGAGAACAATCTCCGCTGGCTCGGCGAGCTGGGATCGGTGGGAATCGTCCGCCTCGCCGGCCGGTACACCCTGGCCCGGATGATGGAGAGAGAGGACTTCAAGACCCGGTTCACGGAGGGCCTGCCCATCCACCTGCACGAGCTCCTCTATCCCCTGGCTCAGGGGTACGACTCCATCGCCCTGGAGCCGGACGTGGAGCTGGGAGGTCACGACCAGATATTCAACCTCCTGGTGGCTCGGGATCTGATGAAGGAGGAGGGGCTGGAGCCCCAGGTCTGTCTCACGGTGCCTCTCCTGGTGGGCCTCGACGGCTCGGAGAAGATGTCCAAGAGCCTGGGAAACCACGTCGCCCTGGAAGATCCTCCGGGGGAGATCTACG
>JAWVZJ010000283.1:0-4031 GCA_033722255.1 Thermoanaerobaculia bacterium
CCCTCGATCTCCAGGCGGAGGGCCTGGAGGCGGACGCCCTCGGGCGCCCCCTCCGGAATGAGCGAGGCAGCCTCCGCGGCGAGATCCCACCGTCCGGCCCGAGCCATCAGCTCCATGGAGGTCCGGACGAGCTCGCCCACCGATTCCGGATCCTCCGCGCCCACGGCATCGGTCACGCGTCGCGCGACCCGCAGAGCCTCCCGGGGTCGCTCGGCCTCGACCTCCAGGCGGATCAGGGCTCGGGCCGCCTCCAGGTCCCGGGGATGACTCTCGAGATGCCGGGTCAGAAGCTCCCGGGCGTCCCCGACCTCTCCCAGGTCCGCCAAGAGGAGACCGAGGTAGACCTTCAACCGGTCCGCGCCCGGATTTTCCCGGATGGCGGTCTCGAGGCGCTCCCGGGCCTCCTCCGTTCGATCCTCCTGGAGAAGGAGCCCGACGATCCTGCGGACGAGCTCCGGCTCCCGGCCCTGGTCTCCGGGCGCCGCCTCCAGAATCTCGAGAGCCGCCTCTCTCCGTCCGGCTTCCGCCAGGAGGTCGGCCAGTGTGAACCGCATCTCCAGGACCCCCGGATCGTGCTCCAGAACCTCCCGCAGAAGCTGCCGGGCCTCGGCCGTCTCGTCCCGCTCCAGCAGGATCTGGAGGAGGAAGGTGGCGGTCCGCTCTCCGGGTTGGAGGTCCATCAGCCGCCGGAAGCTCTCCTCCGCCCCCTCCAGATTCCCCTGCCGCTGATAGAGCCGACCGAGAGAGTGGAGCGCCTCGACATTCCCCGGCTCGATCTCCAGGACCTTCTCCAGGGCGCCGCGGGCCCGCTCCCCGTACTCCGGCGCCCGGGTCGCGAGTCGCTGGAAGACCTCTCCCAGGACGAAGAGGACGTCCGGGTCCTCCGGAAAGCCCTCCCAGACCCGTTCGGCGTGACCGGCCGCCTCCTCGATCCGGCCCAGACGGGCCGACAGCCTGGCCAGCTCGAGCCGCAAGTAGGGATCGTCGGGCTCCTTCTCCACCGCGTCCCGGAGCCGCTTCAGGGCCTTTCGGTACTGGCCCTCCCCCAGGAGGATCTTCGACTCCAGGAGATCCATGGCGGCGGAGGGATCGGCCCCGGACTCCTTCTCCTGGGCGAACGCGCCGGACACCGGCAGAAGGGCCACGGACCAGAGGAAGACGAGGGTCGCAACGAAGGGTCTCGGCACGGAATCAGAGTAGCACCTCAACCGACCAGCCGGTCGAGGATCCGGAGACACCCGGACCGGTAGCTTCCCCCGAAGAGGTTGAGGTGGTTGAGGAGGTGGTAGAGCTGGTGGATGGCGATCCGATCCTCGCTCCCCGGCGGAAGGGGCCAGACCTCCTCGTAGGCCCGATAGAACTCTGGCGGAAAGCCACCGAACAGGCGCGTCATGGCCAGGTCGGCCTCCCGGTGACCGTAGTAGACGGCCGGATCCACGAGGACCGGGACGCCCCCCTCCTCGACCAGGAAGTTCCCGCTCCAGAGGTCTCCGTGCAGGAGGCAGGGCGGCTCGTCCAGCCCGCCGAGCCATTCCTCCAGGCGGTCCAGCAGACGCTTCCCGAGTCGATCCAGCCTCCACTCGCTGCGACCCCGGCTCCGGGCGATCTCGAGCTGATGCCCCAGTCGTCGCGTCCGGACGAACTCCACACCGTCCTCGAGCCAGCCGTTCGGCTGCGGGGTGGAGCCGATGTAGTTGTCGTGGTCGAAGCCGTGGCGTTCGGAGGGGGAGCGCCGATGGAGCTGGGCCAGACCCCGCCCGAAGCGCCGGAAGAACTCGGATCCCCGGGAGCCCTCGTCGATCGCCTCCATGGACAGGAATCGGAGGCCGTCCCGGTTCCCGGCCTCCGGATCTCCGGGAACCCGGAGGGCCCCGGTCTCCGCCAGGGCCCGGAGCCCCGCAGCCTCGGCGGGAAACATGTCCGATGGCGCGCTCCGGTTCCATTTCACGAACCGTTCCTCTCCGTCGGCGAACCGGACCCGGGCGGCGTCGTGGATGCACCCTCCCCCGACGGGGTGGACCTCGGCCACCGGCCCCCGCGTCCCCTCCAGAGCCCGCCGCAGGGCCTCGTCCATCATTCCTGCTCGCGGTCGGCGTCCAGAAGATGCTCCACGATCCTCGGACAGCCCTCCTCCAGGAGATCCAGGACCCGGTCGAATCCCGATTCCCCGCCGTAGTACGGATCCGGAACGTCCCTGGGACTCCGGGAGGGAAGGAACTCGCTGAAGAGACGGAGGTTCACGGCCTCGGCCTCGGGCATCCCCTGGAGCTCCTCCAGATTCCCCAGATCCATGGCCACCACCAGATCCCACTCCACCAGCTCCTCCGGGCGGACCTGCCGGGCCCGGCCGTCCAGGTCGTAGCCTCTACGCCGGGCCGCCTGGCGCATCCTGGGATCGGCCTGTTCGCCCACGTGCCAGGAGCCGGTCCCGGCGGAGTCGACCTCGATCCGGTCCTCGAGCCCCCTTTCGACCAGGAGGTTCCGGGTCACGCCCTCGGCGCTGGGAGACCGGCAGATATTTCCGAGGCAAACATAGAGCAGTCGTTTCATGGTCGACCTCCCGTCGGGGGTCGTGGGTGGGTCGTCTCCGGGGAGCGGCGCCCGGCCGTGGGTCGGGAATCACGGATCGGATCCGCGGCTCCGACCGTAGCACGGGGACTCCCGACTCCGGGCCGGGCCTTGGCCAGGGGCCAGAGGAGCCCGAGGAACGCGACGGAGAGAACCGTGGCCAGACCGAAGAGGAACGGGTAGGAGGTCGTCTGGGTGACGAGCCCCGAGACCCAGGCCGCCGGAAGCTTTCCCCAGACCTCCACCGATGCCAGCAGGGTGTAGTGGGTGGCCGAGATCCGCCGGTCCACCGAGCTCATCATGAAGGCGAACATCGCCGTGGTCAAGGCACCGCCGAAGAAGTGCTCCCCGGCCGTGACCAGCACCACCCGGATGGTGGTGGGCTCTACGAGGCTGAGCCACCACTCCCCGGCCACGGGGAGGACCCGCAGGGTCGCGGTCACCGCCGCCGCCCGGAGCAGGGGCATCCGGCTCGCCAGCCAGCCTCCGGCCACCGAGCCCGAGATCGAGAACAGCATCCCCCAGGTCCCCACCCAGAGCCCGATCTGCTCCCGGCTGAACCCGGCGTCGAAGAGGAAGGGCTTGAACATGGTGTCGGCCATGGTCTCCCCCAGCTTGTAAGTGCCGACGAAGAGAAGGAGCCAGACGGCCCGTCGGGAGCGCAGAGCCCGGCCCAGGGCCCGGAGGATCCCGGAGACGGAGACCGGCCGTGGTCCCCCGGAGGGATCCCTCACCAACGTCTGCTCCCGGAAGGAGACCGTCATCAGCAGAGAGAGGGCGATGAGCACTCCCATGGCCCCGAAGAGTCCCTCCCAGCCGATCCTGCCGCTGGCCCAGACCAGGATGCCTCCCCCGGTCAACATCCCGATCTTGTACCCCACCACCTGGGCGATGTTGCCCGGCCCGAGCTCGGCTTCGGAGAGGAGGTCGACGGCGAGGCCGTCCACGGCCACGTCGAGGGTGGCGGCGAACAGATTCATCAGAAACACCAACACCAGGAGGATCGCGAGGCCGCGGCTGGGCGGGACCCAGGCCGACGCCAGGCAGCTCAGGGCCAGGAGGATCTGGAGGGGGAGAATCCAGCTCCTTCGCCGTGCCGCGTGCTCGGAAGGGAACCGGTCCACCAGGGGGGCCCAGAAGAGCTTCAGAGACCAGGGGAGGGCCAGGGCCGTGGCGAAGCCGATTCCGGTCAGGGAGACGCCGACCTCCCGGAGGTAGACCGGCAGGGCGGTGGCCTGGAAGCCGAAGGGCAGCCCCTGGACGAAGTAGAGTGTCCAGAGGATCCCCAGCTTGGTACCGAACGATCTGCCCTCCATGGACGAGCGACGACTCACCGGGAGATTGTAGGCGCCTCCTTCCCCGGAGGCTCCGGATCAAGGGTCGGAAGGTCTCTTCGCGAGGGACTCGTCGTTGGATCCGCCGGTCCGGGAGCCGGTCAGAGCTCGAGCCCCATCGCCTCCGCG
>JAWVZJ010000284.1:0-4027 GCA_033722255.1 Thermoanaerobaculia bacterium
CCGCCCAGGACACCGTCTTCATCCCCTCCTCGGCCACCTTCGAGCCCATCCTGTCGGAGGACGATACGGTGGGCGGCTACCACGCCGAGGCGGGGATGGAGCTGAGCCTGAACATCAACAACTTCACCATCAACGGCTACGTCTCGCCCACCAAGCGATCCGGGCCTGGGAGTCCTACCTCGAGCTGGACTCGTCGTCACCCTGGGCCGACGAGGCTCGAGAACACCGCTCCGAGCTCCGGCGACGGCTCGACGAGCCTCCGGTTCCCGAGGAGCCTCCCGATGAGCTGGGAATGCTCGAGCCCTGGGTATCCGAGCACCCCCAACGGGCCCGAGAGCACCTCCAGGAGGAGCTCCTCCCGGCATGGGGCCTCGGAACGACGGAGGACGCCGGTGACCTGAAGCGGGCGGTTCGGATCGCCAAGACCCTGGAGGACCGCCAGGGCGACGGATCGCTTCTGGTCCTCGTAGAAGAGACCCGACGGGCCACCGCGAGGGGCGGCTCCCGACTCCGGCGCTTGAAGGACGCCCACGCCTCCTACGGCCGGGGAATGGAGCTCCTGGACCACCGACCCGGCGAAGCGACGCCTGAGCTCGAGAGGGCGGCCCGACTGTGGAAAGAGCTGGGGAGCCCGGCCGAAGGGTGGGCCAGGATCTGGTCCATCACCAGCCGCTATCTCCGGGGCACCGAGGACCGTCGGCAGCTACGGAGGGATCTCCATCGGTTCCGGGACCTGTGGGATCGCTCGGAGGTGCCTCTCCTTCGGGCCCGGGGCCTCTGGACCGACGGGCACCTCGCGTCCCTGGGGGTAGCACTCGGAGACTCCCTGGCCTCCTACCGCCAGGCCTACGCCCTCTTCTCCTCCGCCGGAGAGATCGACCACGCTTCCTTCGTCGCCTTCCTCGTCGCCGAAACCTACGCTCGACTCGGCAACGAGGCCAGCGCCTGGCGCTGGGTCGAGCGCTCCCTCTCGATCCCCGGTCTGTCCAGGTCGTCGGAACGGTACCCCTGGACGCTGATCGGTATCGCCACCCTGAATACGAACGAGCCCGTTCCCGAGGCGGCCCTGGCCTTCCTGGCCGAGAGTCTCTCCCTGGAGGCCGGGCCCCTGGCGACCCTGGAGGCTCACCGACACCGGGCCCGTCTCATGATGGAGATGGGACTCCACCGACGAGCCGAAGAGGAGATCCGGGAGGTCTCTCCCCTTCTCCGGGCCCTGGACGATTCCGGTCTCCGACGCCGCGTTCGGGCAGAGCTCCTGGCCGTTCAGGCCCGGGCCACCGCCGAGCTCTCTCCCCACCGAGCCCTGGAGATGGTGGAGGACGCGGGGTCCCGTCTCCGGGAGATCGGACTCACCAACCGGACACCTCGTTTCGCTCTGGCCGCCTCCAGGGCCCATCGTCGACTGGGACAGCTCGAAAGGGCCTCGACCCGGCTGACGGGGGCCGTGGAGAGACTGGAGAGGGAAGCATCAAAGGTTACTCCGGCTCCGGAGTGGAACCCGGTACCGGCCGCTCGGGAGCTCTTTGACCGGCTCCTGGACCTGGGATGGTCGCTGGAAGAGGCACCGGAGAGCCTCCTGGCCCTGGCCGAACGGGGGCGACTGGTCGGCAGAGCCCAGCTTGGAGATTGGGAGGCGATCCCCGGTCGACTCTCCCGCTCCCTGGCGACTAACGAAGGCGTCGTCTACTTCAGCACGCTGCCGGATCGGGTTCTCTCCTGGGTCATCACCGACTCCGGTGTGGAGATGGTCCAGAGCCCGGTCTCCCGGGGCACGCTCCGCTCCTGGGTCCGGGCAACCACCCGGTTCCTGGTTTCCGGACGAGGAGCACCCCCGGAAGGGATGACCGCGGCCCGCGAGGGCCTCCTCCTCCCGATCCTGGAACGGCTACCTCCGGAGGTCGATCGGATCACGGTGGTCCCGGACGGCCCCCTCCACGGTCTGCCGTTCGTCGCTCTTCGCGACGAAAAGGGGAGATTCCTGGGGGACCGATTCACCCTCGCCATCGGCCTCACGGCCACCTCGCTCCTGAAACCCGACCGCCGCCCTGCCGGACGGGGCCCCGGGGAACGGCGGGCCCTGGTCCTGGCGGATCCCGCCTTCGACCAGATCCTCTTCCCCGACCTTCCCCGCCTCTCCGGTGCCCGGGAGGAGGGACAGGCGGTGGCCGGCCTCTTCAGGGACTCCACCCTCCTGACCGGAACGAACGCCACCGCGGAGAGGTTCCGTCGCCTCGCTCCGGGGCACGAGATCATTCATTTCGCCGGCCACGCGGTGGTCAACGGACACGATCCTTCCCGCTCGAACCTCCTCCTGGCGAGCTCCCCGGAGATGCCGGGTCCCCTTTTCGTCGAGGACATCCTGGATCTGCCGCTGGAGTCGACGGAGCTGGTGATCCTCTCCAGTTGCAGCGCCGGATCCGGCTCTCCCACCGGAACGGGACCGGCCAGCCTGGCCCGGGCCTTCCTGGAGGCCGGAGCCTCCCGAGTCGTGGCCAGCCTCTGGCCCGTTTCCGACCAGCGGGCCTCCTTCATCCTCCTCGACTTCCACCGACGGCTCCGGGAGGGTCTGGATCCAGCCACGGCCCTCCGACGGTCCCAGACGGAGCTGCGCCATCGAGGCGACTCGTCCACTGCCTCCTGGGCCGCTTTCCAGCTCTACCGCTCTTGAGGTCCTGACGAGCCCGACTTCCGCCTCGCCGCCCGGCTCCAGGAATGCCCGTAGTCGAGGACCGGGGATCCCTCTTCGCGGTGCTCCGGTCGGACCCGTGTCCGGAATCCTCCTCCACCCTTCGCTCTGTCGCTCGCCGGGCGCCTACCTCCCTTTGGGACGCCGGTCCGCTCCTTGATCCGAACCCCGATCTTCCGGTGACGATCTCCCGATAGTTCCCCCGGGCTGCGGGTGCGCGCAGCGACGGGGCTTCCGATCGTCGCCTGTCTGCGAGATCGATGCCCGGGATCGACTCGGCCCGGGGAGACGACAGCTCGTCCCCGTATCTACACGACTGGGCAGTCTCAATAGACGGCTCATCGCCGTTCGGGGACAACTCATTCCCGACGGTCCCGGAC
The DNA here is from genome assembly GCA_033722255.1 of Thermoanaerobaculia bacterium. Lineage (GTDB taxonomy): Bacteria > Acidobacteriota > Thermoanaerobaculia > Multivoradales > JAIOJS01 > JAWVZJ01. The sequence continues at coordinate 3,070 of JAWVZJ010000284.1, forward strand.
ACACGACCCGGTATCTGGCCCGGAGAGGATCACGCGGAAGCTCGGTGCCGGATCGTTCACCGGGGCCCGGAGCCATCCGGGCGTAATACCCCAGGCCGGCCTCGTCTCCCCGAAGGTTCGGACCTCGTGGCCGTCTAACCCAATGCCTCGTGACGCCTACTCGCTCATCTCGGCGGGGGCCGCCGTTCACGCCCTCCTGCCGTGACCCGCCCTTCTCCTTTTCTCCCAGTGCCGTCACTTCCGAACGGAGTTCCAACCAGAGAAAAGGAGTTTTCACCATGGGTGCAGACATCATTCGTTGCTATCTCGGATTCCCCACACACGGGCCCTCGCCCCTCGCTACCGACCTGGAAGAGAGGAGTGCCCGGCTCGCCCGGGACTACCGGCGAGGCCATTATCGCCTCAACCTCGCCCTCGATCGTCTTCACGAGGCCACCGACTCGGCCGTCGACGGTAACGTCGAGGCCTCGGACCGGCACCTTCAGGGTGCCCTGAAGACCTTCCAGCGGGCCCACGAGCACGGGACCCGGATGCACCGGGAGCTCGTGGCCACCCGTCGGACCTTCCAGGCCCAGGCCGGGGACCCCACCGATCCCTTCGTGCGCCGGGAGCGCTGGTTTCCGCGCCTGGATCGAGACGAGCTGGCGCACCGCCTCCGGGAGGTCGGGGTGGATCCCGGGCATAGCCCGCTCACCGAGGTCCTCTCACGAGTTCGGGAGGAGGGGACGCCGGGTGGGATCCGGCTCCTGGAGAAGGAGGTTCGCCGGATCCAGACCGAGATCCAGCGGTACGTGAGCGACACGGGGAAGATTCCCCGGCGGCCGGCGACGCGGTTCGCCGACGGTCTTCACGCCCGGGCGGCCGCCACCCTGGCCCTCGCCCTTCCCTGGAGTCGGTTCGCGAACCTGGCCGGAACCCTGGGCTTCGTGTGTCAGGCCGCCCTCGAGCGGGAGCTGGC
>JAWVZJ010000285.1:0-4010 GCA_033722255.1 Thermoanaerobaculia bacterium
CACTCTTCGACGTCGGCCCCTTCCTCCGCCGGCTCGAGCCAAGCCTCCGGAAGGCCGAAGTTGCTCCGGGCGGTGGGGACCGAGAGCCCCTCGACCTCGTTCCTCTGGACGATGACGATGAAGCTGTGGGCCAGGGGCATGAGGGGAACGTCCTCCCGGACGATCTCCTGGGCCCGGCGGTAGAGCTCCGTGCGCTGTTCCCGGGAAGGGGCCCCCTGGGCCTGCTCCACCAGCCGGTCGAGCTCGGGATTCTCGTAGAGGGAGATGTTCTGATGGGTCCGGCCCGGGGCCAGATTCGCATTGTCGGAGTGGAACTGGACGTAGAGGAAATCGTTCGGGTCCGGCATGTCGGCGAGCCAGCCCAGGAGACAGGCGTCGTAATCGGCCTCGGGGCTTCTCACCGTCCGCTCCAGATGCTCGTTCCATTCGTTGGCTCGGATCTCCACCTGGATGCCCAGCTTCTGCAGACCGGCCTGGATCCCTTCCGCCAGCTTGACCGGCTGGGGCATGTAGGGCCGGGGATTCTTCATCACGTCCAGGGTGAAGGAGAAGCTGTCTCCGTAGCCCGCTTCTCGGAGCAGGTTCCGGGCCCGATCCAGATCCTGCCGGAACGGCTCGAGTTGCTCGTTGTATCCCCAGAGGGTCGGTGGGAGATAGCTCTTGGCCGTCACTCCGAGGTCCTGGTACGTGGAGCGCACGAGCCCCGCGGAGTCGAAGCCCATGCTCACGGCCCGACGAATCCGAGGATCGTCGAAAGGTCGCCGAGTGGTGTTGAAGGCGAGATATCCGGTGTTGAGCCCCGGCTTCTGTCGGATCTCGAGGCTCTGATCTCCACTCAGACGCCGGATCTCGGTCTGGGAGAAGCCCTCGCCGACGTGGGCCTCGCCTCGTTCCAGCAGTGTCGCCCGTCGATCCGGGTCCGGGACGGTGCGGAACACGACCCGATCCAGGTGCGGCGCGCCTCCCCAGTACTCGTCGTTCGCCTCCAGGGTGAGCCGGTCCTCCGGGACCCACTCCACGAAGCGGAAGGGCCCGGTCCCCACCGGGTTCTTCGAGAACTCCTGGACCCCCATCTCCCGCATGGCGGCGGGGGAGACGATGGCCATGGAGTAGACGGCGAAACCGCTGACGATCGGGGCGAAGGGTTCCCGGAGCCTGACCTCCACCGTCATGGGATCGACGGCCTCGATCCCCACGATGTGACCGGCGAAGGTGTTCTCCCAGGTGTTGAACTGTCCCTGGTGGAAGGGATGCTCCGGATCCATCTGGCGCCGGATCGAGAACAGCACGGCTTCGGCGTCGAAGGGGGTGCCGTCGTGGAAGGTGACGCCTTCTCGGAGGTGGAAGGTCCAGGTCCTGCCGTCGTCGCTGGCCTCCCAGCTCGTGGCAAGGCCGGGCTCGACGTCGGTGGAGCCGGGGGCGAAATTCACCAGCCCGTCGAAGATCTGGCCGACGACCTTCGTCGATTCCCCCTCGAAGGTCTGGGCGGGGTCCAGGGTGGTGGTGTCGGCGGCCCGGGCGATGACCAGGGTGCCGCCTTCGACCGGGCCGGTCTCGGCGGCCGGGGTCTCGCCGGGAGCCGTCTCCTCCTCCGGAGGCTCCGCCGTTCTCTCGCCACAGGCACCGAGGACCCCGGTCAGGAGGAGAGCGAGGAGAAGGGTGGACAGGCGCAGCGATCGAGCCTCACTCGTGATTTTCATGAAACCATTCTATACCAGTGGCTTACACGACCGGGAGCTTGAGAGCTGGTTTCCGGGGATCCAGCAGCCCCGCATGCCCGTCGCGTTGCTTCGGTCCTCCGCGATCGAGAGTTGACTCCTTAGTTTCCACCGGGCCCGGGGTCCCGATTCCCCTACCCTCGGGGCCGGTCATCGTCCATGGGGACGGGTACAGGCTGCGGGCTTCTCAGCTCGAAGCCTCCCGGAGCGAGGGCTCGGCCTCGAGCCCCTCCTCGGCCTGGGAGCCGGGTTCCGCTGCATCGCCGGGGGCCCAGGGCTCTTCGATCTCCTCCCGACCCCGGTTGCCGGGGGAGGAGAGACGCTCGACCGGACGTCGGCCCTTCTCCCTCGGGGCCCGTGGCTTGGCCGGGAGATACTGGCCGGGCCACTCGATGTCCCACACTTCGTAGCGCTCGGCGGCATGGAGCGTCAGATAGGGGTCGTGGAGGTGAGGCCGAGCCATGGCCGCGAGATCGGCCCGACCGGCGCCGAGAACGGTGTTGGCGTGGTCCGGTCCCAGGAGAGCTCCCACCGTGATGACCGGGATCCCGACCTCGTATCGGACCTTCTCCGCCATGGGAACCTGGTACATGCGGCCGTAGACGATCTCGGAGTCGGGGACGTTGCCTCCGGAGGAGATGTCCACCACGTCGCACCCCAGCTCCTTCAGGTTCCGGGCCACTTCCACGGTCTCTTCCGGGGTCGTCCCCGAGTCATCCGGCATCCAGTCGCTGGCGGTGAGGCGTACCGACATCGGCCGGGGCTCCGGCCAGGCTTCCCGCATGGCGGCGAAGACCTCCAGAGGGAATCGCATCCGGTCTTCGAGGGACGGGCCCCCGTACTCGTCCTCCCTGTGGTTGGTCAGGGGAGAGAGGAAGGTCGAGAGGAGGTACCCGTGGGCCATGTGGAGCTCCACCAGATCGAATCCGGCCCGGGCGGCCCGTTCGGTGGCGGTGACGAAGGCCTCCCGGAGCTCCGACATCTCCTGCCGGGTCAGCTCCCGGGGCTCGGGCCAACCTGCGGCCCAGGGGAGTGGGGAGGGCGCACAGGTGGCCCAGGCCCCCTCGTCGTCGTTGAGGGGCCGATCGTCGCCCTCCCACGGATGGTGGGCGGAACCCTTGCGGCCGGCGTGGGCGAGCTGGATCCCGATCTTGGCCCGGGTGTGCCGGTGGACGAACTCCACGATCCGCTTCCAGGCCGACTCCTGCTCCCGGTTCCAGAGCCCGGCGCATCCGTGGGAGATTCGTCCCTCGGGAATCACGTCGGTCATCTCGGTGACCACCAGACCCGCGCCACCGACGGCCCGGGATCCCAGGTGCACTAGGTGCCAGTCTCCCGGGACTCCTCCGTCGGCGGTGTACTGACACATGGGGGAGACCACGATCCGGTTCGCGAGCTCCAGCTCCCGGAGGCGGTACGGCGTGAACATGGGCGGGGGGGCCGGGCTCCGGGCCCGCATGCCCTGTGGGGTCTTGCGGTCCCGGAACCAATCGTCCACCCGGGCCACGAGCTCCGGATCCCTCTCCCGGAGATTCTCGTAGGTGATCCGCTTCGAACGGGTGATCAGGTTGAAGGCGAGCTGGATCGGCGGCTGGTCCACGTAGCGCTCGGCGTTCTCGAACCACTCCAGGCTCGTCTGGGCGGCCTTCTGGAGCTTGACGACATCGACCCAGCGTTCGTCCTCGTAGCTCTGGAGGGCGGCGGAGAGATCGTCCGGGAGCTCGGCCAGGGCGTCGGCGAGGGCGATGGAGTCCTCCATGGCCAGCTTCGTCCCGGAGCCGACGGAGAAGTGGGCGGTGTGGGCGGCGTCGCCGATCAGGACGACGTTCTCGTGAATCCAGGTCTCGCACTGGACCGTGGGGAAGGTCCTCCAGATCGAACGGTTGCTCAGGAGGGGGTGCCCATCCAGAGGGTCGGCGAACAGCTCCTGACAGAAGGTGACGGTCTCCTCCTGGTCGGCTTCGTGGAGTCCGGCTCGCCTCCAGGTCTCCTCACGGCACTCCACGATCCAGGTCGACAGACCCTCGGTGAAGGGATAGGCGTGGACGACGAAGAGACCGTGCTCCGTCTCCCGGAAGACGAAGGTGAAGGTCTCCAGGGGTCTCGTCGTCCCCAGCCAGGTGAACTTACAGCGGCGGTGGTCCACGTGGGGCCGGAACCGGTGGGCCCAGCGACGCCGGGTCCGGCTGTTGACCCCGTCGGCGCCCACCAGGAGATCGCATCTCCCGTACTCCGCCGGATCTTCGACCTCGTGCTGAAAGCGAAGCTCCACTCCGAGCTCCCGCGCCCGGC
>JAWVZJ010000286.1:0-4006 GCA_033722255.1 Thermoanaerobaculia bacterium
ATTCCGGTCCGCATCAGCTCCACGTGCTCCCCCACCCAGCGGGGAAACTCCCGGAGGCGAGAGAGATAATTCTCGTACTGCTCGGTGGTCCGGAACGGCATCTCGGCCGGGAGGCGGGCGAAGGCGGTGTGGAACCCGGAGTCCGCGGTCAGGGGGATCTGGTGCCCTCCGAACCGGTACTCCGCGATCCGGTCCTGGAGAATCCGCTCCATCATGGCCCGGGAGATCCGGTCCTCTTCGTCGAGCCCCTCGGGGTCGATGGCCTCCAGCCGGTCCAAGAGGCTCTTCCAGATCTCGTGCCTCCGCTCCAGGGCTTCGGGGGCCATCGATCCCAGGCGGTCGTCGTATTCGTGGACCCCGGCGGCGGTGGCGGTCAGGGGAAACTCCCGGAGTCGGGTCTCCCACTCCTCTTCGAACAGGGCGTCGAGCCGCTCGGCGGCGTCGGCGGGCTCCTCCGCGGCGGGGAGCCACGAAACGAGGCCGAAGGTGAGGGCGGTGAGAACGAGGCAGGCTCGGAGCTTCATCGGGATCCTCCGGCGTTCGACGGTCCTTCAGAGTGATCGTTGCAGCGTGGAGAGAATCTATCAGGGGTGACCGTCTGGAATCGGGGACCGTGCTCACCGGAGGGAGGCCACCGCCGGTGATCGAGTAAGCTGATGGCTAGCCGGTGCACGAAGAACACCCCGATCCACCTTCCCGGAGGCCGCTCCGCGTTCTCCTGGTCGAGGACGACCCCGACGACGTCGTTCTCACCCGGCGACTCCTGGACGAGGGAGTCGGGCGGGACCAAGAGCTCTTCCTGGAATGCGCCTCGTCGGTGCGGGAGGCCGAGGAGGCCCTCCAGAGCCGGGGGTTCGACGTCGTTCTCCTGGATTACCGTCTTCCGGGAGAGGACGGTCTGATGCTCCTGCGCCGGATGGTGGATCTACGGCTCCGGACTCCACGGATCCTCCTTACCGGTCGGGGAGACGAGACCCTGGTGACGGAGGCGATCCGGGCCGGTGCCAGCGACTATCTCCCCAAGGAGGGGCTCACTCCGAGCCGTCTGGCCGCCAGCATCCGCCATGCCCGGGAGCTCGGACGGGAAAGGGCCGAGCGACGGGAGGCGGAGGATGCGCTGGCGACTCTTCGTTCCGTCCGGTCCATCACCGATACGGCCCTGGCCCGACTGGAGCTCGAGGAGCTCCTGGAGGAGCTCCTGACCCGTCTGCGAGAGACCCTGGAGGTCGACGGCGCGACCCTCCTCCTCCGTTCGCCGGAGGGCTCCTGGTTGAAGGAGGAGGCGATGGCGGGTCCGTGGGAGATCGATCTCGAGACCCGGATTCCCTTCGGTCGGGGTCTGGCGGGACAGGTCGCGGCCCGGGGACCCATGACCTTCGGAGACATTCCCGCGGAGCATGAGGTGTTCCGGCCTCGAGTTCGGGATCGGGTAGCGAGCCTGCTGGCGGTACCGGTGATGTCGGAAGGGAAGGTGATGGGAGTGCTGGAGGTGGATACGCTCGAGCCCCGGGAGTTCACGGGCCGGGACCGGTTGGTCCTGCAGGTGGTGGCCGACCGGGTGGCTCCCGCCATCGCCAGGGCCCGTCTTCTCCGTGAGCTACGGCGGGCCCAGGGAAGGCTCCAGGGGCTCTCGAGGAGGCTCCTGAGGCTCCAGGAGCGGGAGCGAGGACGTCTGGCTCGGGAGCTCCACGACGAGGTCGGCCAGGAGCTGACGGCCCTGAGGCTGGGCCTGGAATCGAACCGGGAGGTCCTGACCGAGGCGGGGCGAAGCGAGGGTTACCGACAGATGGTGGATCTGGTGGCTCGACTGCAGTCCCAGATCCGGAGTCTCTCGCGAGGCCTGCGACCGCCGGCTCTGGACACCCTTGGCCTCGAGGCGGCCCTGGTAGAGCTCTTCGAACAGCTCACCCGAAGCACCGGTCTCGAGATCGACTATCGGCTTCTGGGTGAGCCGGCCTCTCTGACGCCCTCGGCCAGGATCTGTGCCTACCGGATCGTCCAGGAGGCCCTGACCAATGTCGTCCGGCACGCCGAGGTGGGCCGGGCGGAGGTCGAGGTGTCGCTGAGGGAAGAGATCTTCGAGGTCCGGGTCCGGGACCGGGGGAAAGGATTCGATCCTTCGGCCCGGACGAGCCACGGCTCAGGGGGTCTGGCGGGGATGCGGGAACGGGCGGAGCTGGAGGGTGGCGATCTCCGAGTGGAGTCTCGACGCGGAGAGGGGACGACGGTCGTGGCCCGGCTGCCGCTGGAGAGAGACGGGGAGCCGGGAGAATGATCACCGTCTTCCTGGCGGAAGATCACGCCGTGGTCCGTCAGGGACTCCGAGAGCTCCTCTCCCAGGAGCAGGACCTTTCGGTGGTCGGTGAGACCGGAGACGGGCTGGAGGTGGTCCCCCGGGTCCGGGAGCTGGAGCCCCGGGTTCTGGTCCTGGATCTGATGCTCCCCGGTCTGGACGGGTATGGGATTCTCCGACGACTGACAGATTCGTCGTCGACGACGGAGGTCGTCGTCCTGAGCATGTATGGGGATCCCCCCCACGTTCATCGGGCGCTAGATCACGGAGCCCGGGGCTACGTGCTCAAGGAAGCGCCCGGCGAGGAGCTCGTCCGGGCCATCCGGGGGGCGGCGGAGGGACGGAGATACCTGGCGCCGCCGATCTCGGTCCGTGCGGTCCGAGAGCACGGCAGCCGGGTCTCCGGGGCCCGGGGAGAAGCCAGCGCGGATCTCACCCCCCGGGAGCGGGAAGTGCTCCATCTGGTGGCCGAAGGACTCACGGCGGGAGAGATCGGCGATCGTTTGGGGATCAGCTCCCGGACGGTGGAGACCCACCGGCGTCACCTTCGGGAGAAACTGGGGGCCCGGAGCTCCACTGAGCTGGTCCGGTACGCCTTCGAGCGGGGGCTCCTGCCCGTGGATCCGTCTTCCTGACCCCCGCCTCGACCCGGAGAAGAGAGACCCGAGAGACTCCTCCGAGACGAGCCGTCTGCCTTCCGAGCGAAATGTCCTTCTCGGTCGTTTCGGCCGCTGAAGCGTCGGTCTCCTCCTTTCCTCGTGTCACCGTTTGGCCGGTCGAGGTGTCGAAGCCCCGCGGACCCGGCCTGATCGTCTCGACTTCCCCTCCGTAGAAATACGGATGGACGGACGGGCCGCGAGGCATTACGTTAAAAATCTCATCCCGGTACCCCGAGCTCTCGGTAGGGTCGGGGCCACGGGGAATCCGGGGACCGCGATCAATCGAGACCCGAGAGGAAGGATCACGATGGAGACGGTGGTCAGCTTGTTCGACCAATCCGGATTCATGCCCCACGGGCAGTGTTATCTCTGGAAGGAGAACCTCGTCTGGCTCCACGCCGTCTCCGACGCCCTGATCGCCCTGGCCTACTTCACGATCCCCCTGACCCTCGCCTACTTCGTGAAGAAGCGCCGGGACCTCCCCTTCTCCGGGATGTTCCTGGCCTTCGGGCTCTTCATCGTCACCTGTGGCGGCACTCACGCCTTCGCGGTCTGGAACATCTGGCACTCGGATTATTGGCTCTCCGGAGGAGTCAAGGCCCTGACCGCCATGGCCTCCCTCACCACGGCCGCCCTCCTGGTCCCCCTCGTGCCCAAGGCCCTGGCGTTGCCGAGCCCCCGGGATCTGGCCCGGGAGGTCGAGAGGCGTCATCGGGCGGAGGCGGAGGCCGGGGCGCGACGCCTGGAGGAGGAGTACACGAAGAAGGTGGAGAAGGCCAACCGGGAGCTGGAGAGGGTGAATCAGGAGCTGGAGGAGTTCGTTCTGGTGGCGTCCCACGATCTCCAGGCGCCTCTGCGCAAGGTGGAGTCGTTCGGGGAGATCCTGGAGGAAGAGGCCGGAGAGGATCTGGGAGAGGCGGGGCGGGATGCCCTCCATCGGATGACCGGCGCAACCCGGCGCATGGCCCGCCTTCTCGACGACCTTCTCCGTCTCTCCCGGGTCTCGACCCGGGGCGAGCCCCTCCGACCTGTGGATCTCTCCCGGATCCTGGCC
>JAWVZJ010000287.1:0-4002 GCA_033722255.1 Thermoanaerobaculia bacterium
GGTCACGACCTTTCCCAACGAGGAGGGGTACCACGCCATGGTCATGGAGAAGGAGATCCCCTTTTACTCCATGTGCGCCCATCATCTGGTTCCCTTCCACGGACATGCCCACATCGCCTACATCCCGGACGATCGGATCCTCGGCCTCTCGAAGTTCGCCCGGATCCTCGAGTTCTACGCCAAGCGCCCCCAGCTCCAGGAGCGGCTCACCGAGCAGGTGGTGGAGTTCATCGCCCAGGAGCTGAAGCCCCAGGGGGCGATGGTGGTCATCGAGGCCCGGCATCTGTGTGTGGAGATGCGGGGAGTCAAGAAGCCCGGGGCGGTGACCGTCACCTCGGCCATCCGGGGGAGCTTCTACAAGAAGGAGGTCCGGGAGGAGTTCCTCGATCTCCTCCGGAGGAGCTAGGTGAGGTTTCTACTGCGCCCTGGGACCTGGTGCACCCCCACCACGGCACCCCACGAGCTCTCCGGCCGAGCCGTGTCGGGGCCGACCCGCCCGGCCCGTCGAGCGGGCCTCCTTCCGATCTCGGGCCTGCTGGTGGCCGCCCTCCTCTCGGGCTGTTCCCCCGGCCCTTCGGTCCGCTCGCCCGGGGATCTGACGAACCCTGCGCTCTCGCCCCGTTTCTCCCAGTGGCTGGTGGGGCCGATCGCCCGGATGGCCTCCGAGGAGGAGCTCCGCTCCTACCTGGCCCTCTCCGACGACGAAGCGGCCCGGAGCTTCATCGAGGATTTCTGGGCCCGGAGGGATCCGGACCCCGACCGTCCCGGGAACCGGATCCGGGAGCTCTTCCAGCGACGGGCGGAGACGGCGGACCGGAGGTTCTCCGAGGCAGGCTACCTCGGCCGGAGGACCGATCGGGGGACGATCTTCGTCCTCTTCGGAGAACCCGAGGAGACCACGTTCGAGACCAGCCCCCGCCGGGGAGGGGACCCGATCATCGTCTGGGTCTACGGGAGGGAACCGGAGAGGGGCCTCCACGGCGAGAAGCCTCAGCGGTGGTACCGGTTCGTGAAGCGGGGGGACCTGACCGTCTTCTACGATGCCCGGCGATCCCGGCGCCCGTTGTCCGACGAGCCGTTTTGAATCGCACCGACCGACCCGAAGGCAGACCTTGAACCGACGGTAGGAGGCACCATGTCCGCTTTACCTCGTGCGATCCTGGCCGGGACTGGAGTCGCGGTTCCCCCCCTGGTCGTGGACAATCACGCCCTGGCCCGGGTGATGGACACCAGCGACGAGTGGATCCGGGAGCGGAGCGGCATCGTCACCCGGCACTTCGTGGAGGCCGGCGTCGGGTCCGCCGATCTGGGGGCGGAGGCGACGAAGTCCGCCCTGGACGATGCCGGGATGGAGCCCGACGAGCTGGACTACGTCGTGTGTGCCACCATGACCCCGGATCACTACTTTCCGGGGTCCGGGACGCTGATCCAGGAGCGCCTGGAGATCGATCCCCTCCCGGCCCTGGACATCCGGCAGCAGTGCGCCGGGTTCGCCTACGGCCTCCAGGTCGTGGACGCCCTGATCCGGGGAGGGATCGCCCGGAACGTGGTTCTGGTGGGCACGGACGTCCACACCGCCCTGATGCCCTTCTCCGACCGGAGCTGGCGGGTTCTTCTGGGAGAGGAGGAAGGCCCCCTGCCCGAAGAGGAGCTGGAGCACAACAACCGGTTCCGTCACCTGGTGGTCCTCTTCGGCGACGCGGCCGGGGCGATGGTGTTCCGGGCCGGCTCCGGTGACGACGGGCGCGGCATCCTCGGCCACCGGCTCTACGGTGAGGGGGGCGAGAAGGAGATCCTCTTCGTGCCGGGGGTCGGCTCCAGGCGCCGCCCCTATGTCAGCCAGGAGATCCTGGAAGAGGCCGCGATGGTGCCGGTGATGGACGGCCGGGCGGTCTTCAAGCACGCCGTCTCCCGGATGCCGGAGGTGACGGTGGAGGTCCTGGAAGAGCGGGGCCTCGGCGTCGAGGATCTGGATCTCGTGGTCATGCACCAGGCCAATCTCCGGATCAACGAGGCGGCCCGGCGGAGGCTCGGCCTGCCGGAAGAGAGGGTCCACAACAACATCCAGGAGTACGGAAACACCACCTCGGCCACCCTCCCCCTCTGCTTCCACGAAGCCCGGGAGGCGGGGAAGGCTGCGGAGGGCTCTCTCGTGGCCTTCGCGGCCCTGGGGGCCGGCCTGCACTGGGGTGCGGTGCTGATGCGGGTCTGACGGGACGGGCCCCGACGCTCGCGGATAGCCCGCATCCCGAGGGGAGATCGAGCAGAACCCGATCCGGCCGGTCAGCCGCCGTGCTGCCAGCAGTAGTCCGAGCCGGGCTCCGGAGACCGGCGGCAGCGCTCTCCGGAGGCCGTCACCGCGGCGCACCGGCGCTCGTCCGAGTCCCCCCGGGGCTCGGGAGGCTCGTCTCGATCTCTCCAGGCCGGTCGCTGCTTCTGTTCCGCTACCAGGAGCGAGTAGGCGGCGAGGCCGGCAAAGACGGTGAGGCCGAAGAGGAGAAGCTTGCGCATGGAGAGAAGTCTACAACGTCCCTCCTCCAGATCTTCGCCGGGACGGTGTGAACGCCGATGCGGTGAACGGAATCCCCCAGTCGGGAGCGCCTACCGGTCGGAGGGGCGGACCACCCTCTTCCCGACCTCGATGAGGATCCGATCCAGCAGCTCGTCGGACCGCTTCTCGAACTCCCGGGGGGTGAGCTGTTCCGGGGGCGCCGTGAGGACGACCTTTCCGTCTCCCTCCGGGGTCCCGGTCACCTTGATTCGCATGTCGCTCCAGATCAGGGACCAGTCCGGCGTCACCTCGATCCGGGGATCGTAGGTCATCCGAAGGGCGTGGAGGGCGTCCAGCACGGCCTGGAGAAGGGGGCCCTCGCCCCGTCGGTAGGACAGGGAGTAGACCCGTTCGGCCCGGTGCGATCCCGGTGGTGGCCGGTAGCTGTCCTCGAGGAGGAGCTCCTGGAAGCGGGGGTTGTCCTGAAGGGGTCTGAAGTTGGGATCGGACCGGACCCGGACCCGGATCCGTTCGTCCCTCTGGATCGCCTGGTCCAGGAAGCGGACCGCCAGGCCCGGATACCCCGCCATGGCGTAGTTGGTGGCGACCAGGTAATGGGCGGAGCCGGTGGGGTTCCGCTCGAGGTAGCGCTGGAAGTTTTCGCTGGCCCGGTCGAGCTGGCCCATGAGGAGGCGGACGACGCCGAGGTTGAGGAAGTTGTCGTCGGCGCTCGGATCCAGCTCCTTGGCCTCCAGGAACGCCTCCAGGGCGGCGGAGTAGTTCTCGTCGGCCAGGGCCAGGGCTGCCTTGTTGAGCCAGGCCTGCCGCAGCTCCGGGTCGAGCTCCAGGGCCCGCTGGAGATCCTTCCGGCCCCGTTCGTCGTCGCCGAGGATGAAGTACGCCGTCGACCGCAAGAGGTAGCCCTCCGCGTTCTTCTTCTGCTCTTCGAGGAAGTCGTCCAGGATCTCGACCGCGGCGGCTGGTTGCCCGGAATCCATCAGGGCCTGGGCCTCCTCCAGCGGCCCGGCCGCGGCCGAGACCGCTCCGGCGGGGAGGAGAGCTCCGAGGACGAGGATCCATGGAGCGAGAAGTCGACGGGCGTCCATGACAGAGGGAGTGTATCCGTTCGGTGGGGCCCTGGGATTCCGCACCGGATGGCCACGATCGGAGGGGCGGGCCAGCCCCGGCGAGCGATTTTCCTCCTCTGAATGTCCGAAGCCACACGAGGTGCATGCGCGGCTACTCTGAAAATAGGCCCTGACCGGATGGTACCTCTCTGGTCAATCTCTCGATCACGGAGGTCCGCAGGGCGCGGGAGCGGGGCCGGGAGGCGGGTCCGCTCAAGCGCTCCTCTAGAATCCTGAGCTAGAGATCACGGCGCGGCGCGCAGATGCGCACAGGCGCGGGCCCGCGGGCAGAACATCGCATTGCCCGCGCCGTCCCCTCCCGGCCCCGCTCCCTCAACCGGAGGACCGGCCCAAGCCCGTCGAATCGTCAGTTCGCCATTTTCA
>JAWVZJ010000288.1:0-3986 GCA_033722255.1 Thermoanaerobaculia bacterium
AAGCCGGAGATCCGGGTGATCCGCCGGCTCCTGGGGCCGCCGGTTCCAGGGACAGACCTCCTGGCAGACGTCGCATCCGAACACCCAGTCCCCGATCATCTCCCGGGCATCGAGAGGGAGGTGGCCCCGGTGTTCGATGGTCCAGTAGCTGATGCACCGAGCACTGTCGAGCTGGAAGGGCTCCGGCAGAGCGTCGGTGGGGCAGGCCTCCAGGCAGAGGGTGCAGCTCCCGCACATGTCGGTCGCTGCCTCGTCGGGCGCGAGCTCCAGGGAGAGGAAGAGCTCCCCGAGAAAGAAGTACGATCCCCCGTCCTCCCGGAGGAGACAGGTGTTCTTTCCGACGGCGCCGAGCCCGGCCCGTTGGGCGATCTCCCGCTCCAGGACCGGTCCCGTGTCCACGTACCACCGGACCCTGCTCCCGGGGTACCCCTCCTCGATCCGCCGGGCGAGCCGTTTCAATCCCTTCTTCATTATTCGGTGGTAGTCCCGACCCCGGGCGTACCGGGCCACCCGGGGCCAGAGATCTCCTTCCGACTCCTCCTCGCCCGCGAGGGGGGCGTACCGGAGGGTCACGCAGAGGGCCGACCGGGCCCCGGGGAAGATCCGACGGGGATCGACCCGGGAGTCGGTGCGCCGGGCGAGATAGTCCATTCCGGCGTGCCTCCCTACCTCCAGCCACCGCAGGAAGTACTCCCCGTGCTCCGATGGCTCGAGGCGGGCGACCCCGGCGTGGTCGAACCCCTCCTCCAGGGCCCAGCGGCGCAGCCGCTCGGTGCGGTCCGATCGAGACATGGCCTCGATTGTAGGCCGCCATCGAACGCCTGGCCGCCGGGACCGGATCTCGCCTCTGATATGCTGAAGCTGTTTTCAGGGGAGGCTCCCTCCCCTCAAACACTGAACATAGAGTTTCGCGCCGGGGTGTCGCCGCCGGGATCGGAAACGGGCCCCGAGTCCGCGTCCATCGAAGGAGAGGAGGCCGGAGAATGTTCGAACAGATCGAATCCATGGGCCACGAGCGGGTTCTCGTCTGCTCGAATCCCGACGTCGGACTCAAGGCGATCATCGCCGTCCACTCCACGGTCCTGGGCCCGGGACTGGGAGGCTGCCGCATGTGGAGCTACGACTCCGACCAGGAGGCTCTCACCGATGTCCTGAGGCTCTCGAGGGGAATGACCTACAAGGCGGCCGCCGCCGGCCTCAACCTCGGCGGCGGCAAGGCCGTGATCATCGGAGACGCCAAGACCGACAAGAGCGAGGCCCTCTTCCGGGCCTTCGGCCGCTACGTGGACTCCCTCGGCGGCCTCTACATCACGGCCGAGGACGTGGGGACCGACATGGAGGACATGGAGCTGATCCTCACCGAGACCCCCTGGGTCACCGGAGTCTCGCCTGCCCACGGGGGCTCGGGCGACCCCTCCCCGGTCACCGCCTACGGCACCCTCCAGGGGATCAAGGCAACCCTGAAGTGGCAGTTCGACGAGCCGGACGTGAGCTCCCGGTCCGTCGCCATCCAGGGGCTGGGGAGCGTCGGGCACTACCTCGCCCAATACCTCCTGGAGAGGGGCGCCAAGGTCTTCGGCTCCGACATCGATGCCGACGCCGTGGACCAGGCCGAGGAGATGGGGGTGGAGATCGTGCCCAACGACGACATCTTCGACGCCGATTGCGACGTCTTCGCTCCCTGCGCCCTGGGCGCGGTCCTCAACGACGAGACGATCCCCCGGCTTCGCTGCAAGATCGTCGCCGGCGCGGCCAACAACCAGCTGGACGACGAGCACCGGCACGGAGAGATGCTCCAGGAGAAGGGGATCCTCTACGCCCCGGACTTCGTCATCAACGCCGGTGGATTGATCAACGTGTACAACGAGCTGATGGGAGACTACAGCCAGGAGCGGGCCCTCCGGATGACCCGGGGCATCTACCTCAATCTCACTCGGGTCTTCGAGATCTCCAAGAAGGACGGGATCACCACCGCCGACGCCGCGGACCGGGTGGCGGAGGAGCGGATCGCCACCATCCAGAAGCTCGGGGCCAAGCACTGGGGCCGGATGATCGAGCACTGATCACACGCCGGGGACACGGGACTCGGGCTCTGCGGTCAGCCCGTGACGCGGCTACGGACGGAGCTCACGACCCGGGCCACGACCTCGTCGATTCCCAGGTCCGAGGTGTCGATGATCGTGTAGCTCTCGTCGGCCCGTAGAGGGGAATCGGCACGGCCCCGATCCCGGGCGTCCCGCCGAGAGAGCTCCCGGCCCACCTCCTCCTCGTCCACCGCCTCCCCCTTGCGGCGTCGCTCCCGGGCCCGGCGGCGAACCCTCTCCTCCTGGCTGGCGTCGAGGAAGAACTTGTGGGGCGTCTCCGGAAAGACCACGGTTCCGATGTCCCGACCCTCGAGAACGGCTCCATGGCTCTCCCCGAAGCTCCGCTGAAGACGGACCATCCGCCGCCGGACCGCCGGGACCGCCGCCACCTTCGACGCCGCCTCTCCCACCTCCGCAGTCCGGATCCTCTCCGCCACCGGCTCTCCCCGGAGTCGGATCTCGGCCGCCTCGGACTCGCCGGGAACCAGGTCCAGGGCCACGGAATCCAGGGACCCGGTCACCTCCTCCCGATCGGAAAGGTCCACACCCTCCTCCAGAAGGCCCAGAGCCACCGCCCGGTACATGGCCCCCGTATCGAGATAGGGAAGGCCCAGCTCCTCGGCCACCCGCCGGGCCACCGTGCTCTTGCCGGCTCCTGCCGGGCCGTCGATGGCGACGACCGTGCCGTCGGCGGGCACTCCGCTCACCGGCCCCGGTTCCGGCTCTTCTTCCGGTCGCCGGACCCGGCCAGGCTCTCGACCTCGTCCGGGGTCAGCTCCCGCCACTGTCCCCGACGGAGCCCGGAGAGCGTCAGGGGGCCGATGGAGACCCGCCGGAGCTTCTGTACGGGGTGACCGATCCGGTAGAACATCTCCCGGATCTGCCGGGTCTTGCCCTCCTGGATCTCGACCCTCCACCAGCTGTTCCCCTGGTCCCGGCCCCGGCCCGTGGTCCGGATCAGCTCCACGTCCGCGCCCCGGATCTCGCTGCCCTGGATCTCCATCCCTCCCCGACGCAGCCTCTCGATCCCCTCGGAATCCGGCACTCCCCGGACCTTGACCTCGTACACCTTGGGACAGCCGAAGCTCGGATGGGCGATCCGGTGGGCCCAGTCCCCGTCGGTGGTCAGGAGCAGCAGACCCTCGGTGTGGTAATCGAGGCGTCCCACGGGGACGAGGGCCTTGTGGAACCGGGAGGGAATCAGGTCCAGGACCGTCGTCCGCCCATGGGGATCGTCCCGGGTGGAGACGACCTCCCGGGGCTTGTTGAGGACGAAATAGCGGTCCGGGACCGGCGGCGGGATCAGCTTGCCCCGGACCTTGATGTGGTCCTTCCGGGGATCCGCCTTGTCTCCCAGCGTCGCCACGTCGCCGTTCACCGTCACCTGGCCGGCCTCGATCAGCTCCTCCGACTTTCGTCGGGAGGCGATCCCGGCCCGGCTCATGATCTTCTGCAGACGGTCCTCACCCATCGGCTCGCTCCTCGCCTGCGGACTCTTCCTGCTCGTCGAGCTCGGCGTTGAGGCGCAGGATCGCCTCTTCCCGGTCCTCGTCGAGACCGAAGCCCTCACCGGAGAGGGTTTCCTCGAACTCCTCCAGGGGCGGGAGATCCTCGAGGCTCTCCAGACCGAACTGCATGAGGAACTCCCGGGTCGTCGTATACAGGAAGGGCTTTCCCACCACCTGCTTCCGGCCGGCGATCCGGATCAGCCGCCGTTCGAGCAGGGTCTTCAGGACACCGCTGGAATCGACCCCCCGGAGCTCCTGGACCTCGGGGGCGGTCACCGGCTGGCGGTAGGCCACGATGGCCAGAGTCTCCAGCGCCGCCATGGACAGACGCCGGCGGCTGCCGGTCTCGAAGAACTTCTTCAGATACTCGTGGAGATCCGGACGGGTCGCCAGC
>JAWVZJ010000289.1:0-3982 GCA_033722255.1 Thermoanaerobaculia bacterium
CCGTCGTCGTCCTCTGCGGATCGTTCCGGCTCCTCCGGGGCCTCCGTGCCGATGGCGTCGGCGTCGGAGGCCTCGATCCGGAGCATCTGGCCCCAGGGCGTCACGAGGGTGAAGGTGTCTCCGAGCTGCTGGGCGATGCGGACCGGGGTGCCCTCGGGGAGGGTGACCTTGGATCCGTCGGGGATCTGGATCCCGATCAGGTCTCGTTCGGTGGTCGTGCGTTCCGTTCCTTGCATGGTTCCGTACATGGTGGGGGGAGTGTTGGTGAGCTTGGAGGGCTTCGAGATGGCGACTCGGGAGAGAGAACGTGACCGAGGCCCTCAATAATCCCACGTCGCCGGCCATGGCTTCAAGCTCTGGCGTCCCCTCGGGAGGACTTTGGAAAGACGGGGGCCAGGATCGGTTCCGTCCCCGGGTCTCGGTCGGTGGTCGCTGGAAGGGAGGACGCCGGTCGTTCGGACCGGATCTCTTTCGGACCGGAGAGAGAGGAGCGGTCACTGCGACCCTCCGACGAGTGCTAAGGTCCGGTCCCCCATACTGCGGCTGCGCCGGAGGAGACGCCATGGAAGAGATCAAGCTGGCAGAGCTCTCGGAGATCCCGGACGGAGGCATGGTCTGTCGGAGCCACGGGGGACGTCAGATCCTCCTGGCGAGGATCGACGACGAGGTGTACGCCATGGACAACGTCTGTACCCACGCCGGAGCCCCCCTGAACGAGGGGGACCTGGGAAGGGTCGGCGAGCTCATGGTCACCTGCCCCTGGCACGACGCCCATTTCGACCTCCGGACGGGAGAGGTTGACCAGGACACGCCTTGGGGCTTCGACACTGAGGTGTTCGAGACCCGGGTGGAGGACGGGGAGGTCTGGGTCCGTCTGGACGGAGAGTGAACCTGTCCGGTCCTCCGTCCGTTATCGGTCGTTCTCCCGGGTCACGTCGAGGCCGTGACCGATGACGAAGGGCTCCCGCTCCGGGGGATCCACCCGGCGGTTCCGATAGAGGATGAACCGGAGATCGCCGTCCGGAGTGACGACGGCGACCTTTCCCTCGTCGTGGCCCTCGGCGCGGATCCGCTCGAGGTAGGTCCGGAAGTCGGAATGGTGCTCCGGGGGAATCATCTCCTCCATCGATTGTCCGATCATCGCTTCCTCCGACACCCCGAGAGTCCTCCGGGCGGCCGGATTCAGGCTCAAGAGTCGTCCCTCCAGATCGTGGCTGCAGAGGAGGGCAAAGCTGTCTTCCACCAGGTGCCGGTACCTCTCCTCCCGTTCGGCCAGCGCGCGGTGGGCCTCGCGCTCTCGAGACACGTCCCGGAGGATCCCCCGGATCGTGGTGGCGACTCCGTCTTCGAAGCGAACGCTCAGGTGACCCTCCACCGGGATGCGTCGATCGTCCGAGCCGATCAGGGTCACCTCGCAGCGCCGCTCTTCGCGGCGGGTCCTGGCCTCGGCGATCGTTCGGCGGCAAGCGTCTCGGTCCTCCGGTGCCACCAGATCCAGGAATCTCCGGCGAGAGATCTCCGCCCGGCTGTAGCCCAGGGTCTCTCGGAAGGCCCGGTTGACGAAGAGAAACCGTCCATCGGGCGAGAGGCTCAAGATCAGGTCGTGGGCGGTCTCCAGAAAGTCGTAGAGGGCGGCTCGCTCCCGCTCCACCTCCGCCGCCCGTTCGGCGGCCTGTCGTTCCAGGTCGGTCAGGATCTCCTCCCGATGTCGGAGGAACTGACCCAGGTCCTGAGCGAGGCCGGCGAAGCCCTCATAGAGCTCCGCCACCTCCCGGGGAGCGCTGGGAGGCGGCGGGTCGGGCACCTGCGGGGGCTCGCCCCGGGGAGAGCTCCGGACCACCGAGGCCAGCTCTCGCAGAGGGCCGGTGATGTGCCGGGCGGAGCGAGCTCCCAGCAGGGCCGCGGCCAGGAGGCCCAGGCCCAGGGTTACTCCGGTCAACAGCAAGAAGCGGACCCCCCCGACGAAGACTCGGGACTTCGGCTGACGAACGAACACGACCCAGGGGACACTCTCCGCCTCCGCCGCCGCGACGAGGTGGCCCTCGATCTCTTCCTCGGAGCGCCAGGCGGTACCGCTGGGGATCGGGTCCAGGCTCACCCACCCGGTGCTCGGGGTCGCGTAGACCACCTTCCCCTCGCCGTCGGCGATGAGGACCTCGAGCCCCGGAGACGATCGAAAGCGCTCCTCGGGATGGGTGAGCCGCCCGAGGTCCAGGGAGCCCTCCAGAATTCCCGTCGGCCCCGTCCGGTCTCTCACGGGGACGCTGACGGCGACGATGGGATCGGTTCCGAATCCCCGGCCCCGGAACGCGGGCGAGACGAAGGATCGCCCGGCCATCGCTTCCCGGAAGTACCGTCGGTCCCTCACCGAGGCCCCCCGGGCGACGGGATCTTCGCCGTTGCGATCCAGCGAAGGGCTGGAGGCGGTGAGACGGCCGGAGGAATCGGCGACCAGGAGGGTCAGGAAGCCGGGATATCTTCGGTGGAGATCCTCGAGCCATTCGCTGTCCGCCGTCGTCGGAGAGTCGAGCCTCCCGGCCGCGGCGTCCAGGGCCCTCCGATGTTCCCCCAGATAGGCGTCGATCCCCCGGGCGAGGCTCTCGGCCACGTCCGTGAGCCGGGTCTCTGCCGAGACCCCTCGCTCGTGGAAGTACCAGAGGCTCTGGAGGACGGCGAGGACCAGGACGGGGATGACTGCCAGGAGGAGGAATCGGCGGAGGAGGGAGCTCTTGAGCCCCGAGCGTCTCCGGGACGGTGTTTCTCCCGAAAGCGTCTCCGACGGACCCGGAGGGCCCTCTCCCGGGGTTCCGGCCCGGGATTTCCGGCCCCGATCGGTCATCGGTCGTGTCGGAGTCCGGGGGGCGGGTCGGTTCCGGCGCGGCCGGTCACGGAACGGACCCCCGCCGAGGAGGCCGGGATCGGGGCTGGCGTGTGCGAGAGGAGTCCGTCCCGGCGAAGTGGACCCCCCGGGGGGCGGGCCGGCGTGGATGAAGTCGCGAGGCGAGGCACGGGATCGGAGTCCGAAGGCCACCGGAACGGGTCCAGGGGGGCCGGAAGGGGATCGTACCAGGAGGATCCGTCACCGGAAGCTCGGCGGGCGTCGGGGGCCCGGACAGCTCGTTCCCGGGGGGAAGGATCCCCGGGACCGGGAACCTGTTACCATCCCGGTCCAGCCCGTCTGAGACCTCGATTCCGACGAAGATTCAGCCGCCCCGAAGGAGAGAGCCCATGCGTTCCGATCGTCCCCGAAAGGAGCAGATGCCCGTGGTGATCCTCTGCGGGGGCAAGGGGACCCGCCTCCGGGAGGAGACCGAATACCGACCCAAGCCGATGGTGGAGATCGGGGGGTACCCGATCCTGTGGCACATCATGAAGATCTACGGTCACTACGGGTTCCGGAAGTTCATCCTCTGTCTCGGGTACAAGGGCTTCATGATCAAGCAGTACTTTCTCCGGTACCACGAGTTCCTCCGGGACTTCACCATCGACATGAAGACGGGGGAGACTCGGTATCTGAACAACCAGGGAGAGGAGAGCTGGCAGGTCACCTGCGCCGAGACGGGGCGGGAGGCCTATACCGGAACCCGTCTCTACCGGGTCCAGGACTACGTGGACACGGACACCTTCTGCTTCACCTACGGCGACGGTGTCGCCGACGTGGACCTGGACGCCCTCCTGGAGTTCCACTACCGGGAGGGTCGGGTCGGAACCGTCACCGGGGTCCGACCGAGCTCGCGGTTCGGCGAGATCGAGGTGGAGGACGGAATGGCCCGGGAGTTCAACGAGAAGCCGACGCTGCACGAGGGTGTGGTGAGCGGTGGCTTCTTCGTCTTCGACCGGGGGATCTTCGACTATCTGACCGGGGACCCGAAGGAGCACCTGGAGCTCGAGCCCCTGAGGAACGTCGCCCGGGACGAAGAGCTCAGCGTCTACGTCCACGAGGGGGCCTGGCACTCCATGGACACCTACCGGGACTACCTCC
>JAWVZJ010000290.1:0-3966 GCA_033722255.1 Thermoanaerobaculia bacterium
CCGAAATCCGCGTGACCGCCCTCCGTGGCGTAGGGGTGATGGCGATGCCCGTCCCAGAAGAGGGCCGCTTCGCCGAGGCCGGTCCCCGGAGCCAGGAGCGCCCGATTCCCCCGGACCGAGTCGCCCTCCTTGAGGGTGTCCAGCCCGTCGGAGCCGAGTTGACCCAGACCCCAGGCCCCGGCCTCGAGATCGTTGAGAAGACGGATTTCGCCCAGATCGAGCTGCTGGGCGAGCAGATCTCCGTCCACGACCCAGGGAAGATTCGTGGCGTCGCACCGGTTGTCCCATACCGGCCCGGCGATTCCGAAGCAGGCCCGCCGGGCGGAACCGGCGACGGGAACCTCCTCCACGAACTCGGCCAGGACCTCTTTCAGCGACGGAAAGTCACGGCTCGGATAGGTCCGCTCGTCCAGGAGCTCGAAGCGATCGTTCCCGGTCTCCACGACGGCGATGCGGCTGTTCGTTCCCCCGATGTCTCCCACCATCACGTTCATGCAGGCCCCCAGCCCCGAGTGGCGACGCCCGGATCCCCCCCGGAGTGGAAGTGTCTGACCGCTTCTCGGCCGGGCTCCGGGTCCCGGCTCGGCGGATCTCCAGAACCCACCCTCGAGGAACGTCGCTTCCCGGAGTCCTGGAGGGTTTCGGGGAGCCGGAGAAGGTGGATCACGAGGTGGTCTTTCGCGTCAGTAGCCCAGGCCGAATCCCAGGGGGAAGGCGGGATTCTCCTCGTCGGGAGCCGGCAACTGGGCCATCGACCGGGGCCAGGTGAACGGAAGCTTCCCGGTGGGAGAGTATTCCCCGAAGAGGACGTCGGCCACGCCATCACCCTCGGTTCCCGGGAGCCAGGCCGCCAGGACGGCGGAGGATCGGTCCAGGGCGTCTCCCAGCAGGAGGGGTCTGCCGGAGACCAGGACCGTGACCACGGGTGCGCCCGCCGTGAAGGTCCGCTCGAGAACCCGTCGATCCTCTTCGTCCAGGGAGAGATCGCTCCGATCGCCGAGCATCTCGGCGTAGGGCGTCTCCCCGACCACCGCGATGACGACGTCCGCGTCCTCCCCGCCGGAGCCGTCCAGGGAGTACGTGACCTCGACGTCCGGTGAGACGGCGGCTCGAATTCCCTCCAGGATCGTGGTGCCTTCGTTGATCTCTCCGCTCGCTCCCTGCCACTCGATCGTCCATCCCCCGCTCTGATTCCCCAGGTCGTCGGCGTTCTTCCCCACCACGTGGATCCGCTGCCGGTCTTCGGCCAGAGGGAGAACACCCTCGTTCTTCAGGAGGACCAGCGATTCCCGGACCGCCTGACGACCCAGGGTCCGATGGTCGGGGCTGCCGATCACACCCAGGAGCTGGGGGTCGGTCTCCGGGCTCCACTCCGGATCCATGAGACCCGCCGCGTACTTGACCCGGAGGATCCGACGGACGGCGTCGTCGATCCGGGCCCTCGGTACTTCGCCGGCCTCCACCAGGGAGACCAGGGTCTCGAAGAACTCCCTGTACTTGTCCGGAACCATCACCATGTCCATGCCGGCGTTGATGGATGTGGCCACGTCGCTCCGGTAGTCCCCCGGGATCTCGTCGATGGCCGCCCAGTCCGACACCAGGAACCCTTCGAACCCGAGCTCCCCCTTGAGAACCTCGGTCAGCCAGTAACGGCTCGCGGAGAGCTTCTTTCCCTGCCAGGAGCTGAAGGAGACCATGATCGTGGCCACGCCCTCCTCGAGGGTTGTGAGGTACCCGGGAAGGTGGACGGCTCGCAGGGTCGCCTCGTCGATCCGGGCGTCCCCCCGGTCCAGGGGCCAGCGGTCGACCGGATCCTCGGTTCCCTCGTGACCACCGCTCCCCTCGAAGACGGAGTCCGGGAGCTCCTCCTTCGGCGCTCCCGTGCCGTAGGCCGTGGCCCCGTCCCCGATGAAGTGTTTCGCGCAGGCCACGACTCGGCCGTCGTCCCCGGGGTCGGTGCCCTGGAGGCCGCGGACCGCCGCGGCTCCGAGCTCCGCCACCAGATCGGGATCCTCGGAGAAGCTCTCGTAGGTGCGGCCCCAACGGATATCCCGGGCCACCGCCACGCAGGGGGCGAAGTTCCAGGGAATTCCCGTGGCCCGGGTCGCGTCAGCCGTTGCTCGGTACACGGCCTCGACCAGATCCGGGTTCCGGGTCGCTCCGAGACCGATGTTGTGGGGGAAGACGACCGCTCCCTCCACGTTGGAGTGTCCGTGCACGGCGTCCACCCCGTACAGGAGAGGGATCCCCAGGCGGGTGGAGACCGCCCGACGCTGGTAGGAGAGGACCATCTCCCGCCACGCCTCGGGACTGTTTCCGGCCTCCGGGTCCGAGTTTCCCCCGCTCAGCACCGAGCCCAGGAAGTAGTGAGCCACGTCCTCCGGGTCCTCGATGAAGCTCATGTCGGCCTGGGTCATCTGGCCGACCTTCTCTTCCAGGGTCATCTGCTCCAGGAGCTCGTCGATCTCGGCGTCGAAGGCCGTGAGATAGGTCTGGCCCGCCTCCACCGCCGGCCGATTCCGTACCGTGTCGTCGGGAGTCTCCGGCGGCGCGTTTCCGGTCGGAGTGCAGCCCATCGGACCCAGGAGCAGGAACAGAAACAGGCTCACCAGAGTTCTGGGCGAGGAGCCGAATCGGGTCATGACTGTCTCCAGTGGGGGTCGGTGTCGAAGAACCGTGCGGTGAAAGGGGAAAGACGTGATCGGGGTCGGGATCGCCGCCACCGTTCAACCACGGAAGAAGAACCACACCAGACCGACGCACAGAGTGAGCAGAATCGAGAGCCATACGTCGCGGCGGCGCCAGGCCGGATCGGACCGGGTCCATGCCTCCCCCGGACCGCCGGCGGCCGCGGTGGCGTAGGTGAGCCCTGCGAGATCTTCGTCGGATTGGGCCGGCGTGGCCAGAGAGACTCCCACCAGGACCGCCGTGCACACCCCGAAGAGCAGGATCGCGAAGTGGAGAAAGTTCACGGTGGCGAACCAGAGGAGGGGTCCGTGCAGGAGACCCTTGTTGAGCTCCAGGACCAGGCGTCCGATCCCCAGCACGAAGCCGGTGCCCAGCGAGGCCAGAGCCCCCTTCGCGTTCACGCGTCGCCAGAACACTCCCAGCAGGAAGACGGCCGCGATGGGTGGGGAGATGTAGGCCTGGACACTCTGCAAGTAGACATAGAGCTGGGTGGAGATGTACTTCATGAACGGGATCCAGGCCAGCCCGAAGACGACCAGGACCACCGTGGAGACCTTGCCCACCGTCACGAGCTGTCGCTCCGAGGCTCCCGGCCGCAGCTTCCGATACACGTCCCAGGTGATTAGGGTCGAGCAGGAGTTGAAGACCGCGGCCAGAGAGCTCATGAGGGCGGCGAGGAACCCGGCCACCACCAGGCCCCGGATACCGACGGGGAGCAGGACCCGGACCATCTCCGGCAGGGCGTGGTCGGCGCGGGCGACGGTGAGCTGACCGGCGTTCGACAGGGCTCGGGCCACGATGCCCGGCACCACGAAGATGAACAGAGGGAGGATCTTCAGAAAACCGCCGAAGATCGTGCCCCGCCGGGCGGGGTCGATCCCGTTCGCCGAGAGCACGCGCTGCACGATGTACTGATCCGTGCACCAGTACCAGATCCCCAGGATCGGCGCTCCGAAAAGGATCCCGGTCCAGGGGAAGTCGGGATGCGTGGCGGGAAGCCACATGTCGAAGAAGCTGGTTTCGACCGACTTGGTGAGAGGCTCCCAACCTCCGATCTGGTAGAGGCCGATGCCGGTGACGAGGATCGCTCCCCCGACGAGGAGGACCATCTGGAGCGTCTCCGTGTAGAGCACGGCCCGGAGACCGCCCAACACCGTGTAGAGGCCGGTGGCCAGCACGATGATGAGGGCTCCGGTCCAGAAGCTCCCACCGATCAGCACCTCGTAGACGATCCCTCCCGCGTAGAGAGTCACCGAGATCTTCGTGAGGACGTAGCCG
>JAWVZJ010000291.1:0-3958 GCA_033722255.1 Thermoanaerobaculia bacterium
CGAGCAACGCCGTATGAGTCCGCAACCCCCATGCTCCCTGTGGGTTGCGGCGGTTTGGCACACCCTGCGGCGTTCCTGCTCCTTGATGATGTACTGAGACATCACCCGCGTCGCAGCGCCTTGCATGGCGCACCAAAGCGCTCGCAACGCGGTCATTCGTTCCTGCCGCGCAGACTCCTAGCCCGGGTTTCTCACCAGGGTTCGTCGCGAGGGATCGTAGCTGCCTGTAAATGCAAGGTTTGCGACTGAGGACGACGCTGGCGTACTGGAGGTACGTCGAGGGGTCCGCAGGGAGCGTAGCGGAGCAGATGCCGGTAGCTACGGGGGCGCAGCAGGAGTCTCGTGAGAGATCCGGGCTGGGCGATACGGCCTCTCAGCCCGGCGCGTCCGCCGATTCTTCCTCCCCCCCGCTCTCCTCCCCCCTCGCCCGGTCGCGGTCGACCAGGAGGAGCCGCAGCATTCCGCGGCCGGCCTCGACCCGATCCAGCTCCACCTCCGACCCAGCCAGGTCGAGTACCAGCCGCTGCTCCCGGATCCCCTCCACCTCGTGGAACCCGGTTCGAATCTTCGCCACCAGGGACGAGGCCACCGGGAGCTCGGGAACCGGATAGGGCTCGTCCACACCGAAGAGCTGCACCACCTCCCGGGCCGGGCTCTCGGGGGCCCGGAAGACCCGGTAATCCTCCGGCGAGATCGCACCGTCCAGGACGACAGAGACCCAGAGCCCTTCCCCGGTCTCTTCCCACCGGATCTCTTGCACGGAGTGGTATGGCCCTTCGGACCCCGGCGGGCCCTCCGAGATCGTCTCCATCTGAGCCCCACCCGGTCCGATCCCGGCTCCTTCCGTCTCCCGGGACTCTCGGCTCGGAGGGTCGGACCCCTCGTCGGGATCCTCCACCTCGGCCATCACGTACGGCTCCTCACCCTCCCATCCCGACAACTCCCGGGTGGCCAGCAGGCCGGGCCATTCGAAGGCGTCCCGGTGTCGCCAGAAGAGCCAGGCTCCCAGGACGAACACGACGAGGATCGAGCTCCAGACCAGGACACCTGAGGCCCGGCGCCGTGTCGACTCGGTGCGGGGGAGATCGTGGCGGTCTCTGGCCACATCCAGGGTCTTCGAAAGGGGATCGTCGTCCATGGGGGGCCCGGCGGCTTCCTCTGCCGGAAGGTCGTGGAGGGCGGGGTCCACGGTCTCCTCCACAGACCCGGTCTCGGCTGCGGCCTCGACCACCGGCTCGACGGAAGCCTCGGCTTCCGGCTCTCGGGAGAGCTCCCGTTCCCCGTGCTCCTGGTGAAACTCCGTGGTGTCGATCATCGTCGTCTGTTCGGGCTCGATCTCCGGCTCGGCCGCCTCGACGTCCTCGGGGCCGGAGACGGAGAGAGGCGGAATGGGGGCCGTGTCGTCGAGCTCGTCTACACCGGAAGCGTGTTTCTCCTCGTCCCCCGCGGAAGGCTCCTCCCGGGAAGGGACCGGCGTCATGCGCTGGGTGTCCGGGAGGACCGCGTCGATCTCGTCCGCGGCGACCTCGAGGAGCGAGACCATGGCTTCGAGCCCGTCCCGATGGTAGGTATCGCTCAGCTCGTCGAGAAGAGCGGCCCCCTCCTCGTCCAGGGTCAGGAACCGGAGGCCGACGCCCGATGGACCGTCCTCCCCGGAGCGAACGTGGGTCACCTCGCCGGATCCTTCTACCACTGGACCGCGGTCCGTCAGGGAGATCTCGAATCGACAACGGCTCCCGGGCTCCAGCGTGCTCTCGGTGACCACGAAGGCTCCCCCGGCGGAGAGATTCGCGGTGGTCTCGCTGAGAAAGAACCTCTGGGACTCGAACTCCAGCCGAGCCCTGGCCCGGAGAGGGATCCTCCGGTGCACCCTCCGATCGGGCGCGCCGGACCCGGAGCCGGCAGAGTCTCCGGAGATCAGACCTCCTCCTCTCGGATCGCCTGGAAGTACTCCCCCACCAGCCGCGCCGCCCGCCGGGCGTCCTCTCCGGGCTCCTTGACCCGGGAGAACAGCGTTCGATGCGTGTGCTTCAGAGTCTCGAGGTCCTCTTCCCGCAACAGCTTCGCCAGCTCGCTGAAGATCCTCCGGCTCGTCTCCGGATAGCTGGCCCGTTTGCTCTCCCGTTCGAGGAGAACGAGGGCGAAGAACAGCTTCTCCGGGAGGGTCTCTCGGTCTCCTCGCTCTCCGTCGGCCGGTTCTGCTCCCCCTCCCCCGGGGCGGCCCGTCGGGTCTTCGGGTTTCCGCTCGGGGGCGGCCTCGAGCTCCTCCACCTCCACGTCGATCGTCTCCTCCTCCTCCTCGCCGTCGGAGACGAAGGGAAGAGAGCGGACCTCCCGGGCGAAGCGGGAGAACAGGGAGAAAAGCTCCTGCTCGGACTCGAAGTTCCCGACCAGGCGGGCATCTCGACCGATCTCCATGCTCTCGGTCTGCTGCATGAGGACGTGGGCGTGGGCCTTGCCGTCCAGATGGAGGTTCTTGGCCACCACCTGCCACGCCGTGAGCCGACCCTGGACGAAACAGGTCTCGGCACAGCGGACCGTCACCGCCTCGACCTCGACGTCCGGCTCGATCCGGATGGACCCCGACACGGATTCCAGGGTCGCGTACGAACCCGAGTTCTGGATCACCAGGTTCCCCGGCGTGCGGATGGACAGCTGTCCGTGGGTGTCCACCCTGATCTGGGTCCC
This sequence comes from Thermoanaerobaculia bacterium, assembly GCA_033722255.1. Lineage (GTDB taxonomy): Bacteria > Acidobacteriota > Thermoanaerobaculia > Multivoradales > JAIOJS01 > JAWVZJ01. Next base: position 2,689 of record JAWVZJ010000291.1, read on the forward strand.
CTTGGGAATGATCATGGTCGGGGGTCCGCTCCCGACTCCGATCCTCTTCGCGAAGCTCTCCTTGCTCATTCCTGGCCCCCTCTAACCGTCAAGGCCGCGAGAAGTGCTTCGGCAGGGGCTCGACCCGTCCCGAGTCGGGAGCTTCCCGGGCCCGAACCAGAAGCTTCTCCTCCTCCCGCCACTCGTGATTCAAGATGTAGATCCTGGGGTCCACGGACCGGTACTCCCCGGTCGACTCGTCCAGACGGCGGACCTCGTAGTGGAGATGGGGGCTGGTGCTCCAGCCCGTGTTGCCGACGGTCGCGATCCGGTCTCCCTGAGAGACGGTCTGTCCGGACCGGACTTCGACCTCCCGACAGTGCCCGAAGAGCGTGATGAACCGATCGCCGTGCCGCAAGACCACGAGATTTCCGTACCGCCACCAGGAGACACTCCGGCGGAGATCGTAGCGCCCGGCGAAGACCACTACCCCGTCGGAGGGAGCGTAGATCGGCGTTCCGCTCGGGGCCGCCAGATCGATGCCGGCGTGGAAGTCCCGGGCCTTGGTGAACGGATTCCGTCGGGTCCCGAACGGGCTGGTCAAGACGAAATCGTACCCCTCCAGAGGAGAGGTGGAGGGCGTCGTGTGGACCTGCTCCCGATGATGCTCCTCGAAATCCCGAACCTCGTTCAGGAAGGCCTCCAGTACGTGCATCTGCTCTCGCACGTCCCTCTCGAGCCGCCCCCCCTGGGCGATGGTGCCGGCGTAGATCGAATCCGGGACCGCCTGCTCCTCGAAGGGGAAGCCTCCCTGGCCGAGGCTCTCCTCCTCGGACAGTCCGTAGGCCAGATGGATCTTCTCCATCCGCTGGCGCATGGACGCCGTCTCCTCCCGGAGCCGCTCCAGGCGGACCGTCAAGAGCTCCAGCCGTTCGCCCTGCTGAGCCCGGACGGTCCGCAGTCGGTCGTACTCCCGTTGGGCCAGGATTCGAGACACGACCCCCGGTAGCAGGATGATGGATCCGAGGAACAGCCCCAGGAGCAGGAGAGCTCCGAGACCCACGGCGACGAGCTGGCCCCGGGAGAGGAAGAAATAGCGCACCCCGTGGCGGATGTCCTCGGCGTGAACCTGGACCTCGAGAACGTGGTCTGCCCCCTTCATCTCGCCACCGCTGCCTCGCCGGACGTCGATCGTCCCTCGAGCTCCTTGAGAATCGTCTCCGTCGCCCGGGGGGAAACGATCTCCCGAAGATGCTGCCAGACTCCTTCGCTCCCGGCCAGGACGTTACCC
>JAWVZJ010000292.1:0-3946 GCA_033722255.1 Thermoanaerobaculia bacterium
AGCAGGTCGAATACCCGGTCTCCGGTCCGGGGATCCAGGTTTCCCGTGGGCTCGTCGGCCAGCAGCAGGGGCGGCTCGAGCATCAGAGCCCTGCAGAGGGCGACCCGCTGTCGCTCCCCCCCGGAGAGCTCGGAGGGGACGTGGGACGCCCGCTCCCCGATTCCGACCTCCTCCAGCAGGGACCGGGCGGCACGGAATCCGTCGCCGGGATCGAGGCCGGCGATCCGGGCCGGCAGGAGGACGTTCTCCAGGGCCGTGAAGTCCGGGAGGAGCTGGTGGAACTGGAACACGAACCCGATGGTCCGGTTCCGCAGCTCCGCTCGCTCCCGGAGCCCGAGGCGGTCCAGCCTCCCGCTCCCGATCTCGATGGTCCCGGCGTCCGCCTCCTCCAACCCTCCCAGGAGATGGAGCAGGGTGGACTTCCCCGACCCCGACGGTCCCACCACGGAGACGGACTCTCCCGGCTCCACCTCCAGGTCCACCCCCCGGAGGACCTCCACCTCCCGTCCGGCGTCCCGATACGACTTCTCCAGGCCCCGGGCCCGGACCCGCACGCTCATTTCCGGATCGCCTCCATCGGGGCCAGACGCTCCACTCTCTGGGCCACGACGAAGGAGCTGACCAGGGCCAGGAGCAGGGTGATCCCGAAGACGGCCAAAACGTCCAGACCCTGGACCTGGAACGGGAGGTAGTCCAGGAAGTAGACCTGCCCCGGCAGCCGGATCAGCCGGTGTCGATCCAGCAGAAGGGCCCCGATCCAGCCGATCGCTCCCCCGGCGGCCATCCCGATCCCGCCCAGGAGAAGCCCGAGCCACAGGAAGGCCCTCCGGAGCCGCCCGGGCGCCACCCCGAGGGTAGCGAGGGCGCCGAGCTCTCCTCTCTTGTTCACCAGCACCAGAGCCAGATCCGCCACCAGGGCCAGGGCGGCCACCACCACAATCAGGGAGACGGCCACGAACATCACGCTCTTCTCCAGCCGGAGGGCGAAGAAGAGGGGTCGGTTGAGCTCCCGCCAGGTCCGGATCCGGCTCCCCGGAGGAGCGATCGCCTCCAGCTCCGGCACCAGAGCCAGGGCCTCCTCCAGATCCCTCGTCGTGACCTGGAGCAGGACCCCCGTGCCTCCGACCAGGGTCCGGGCCACCTCCAAGGGCAGCGCCGCCCGCTCCCCCTCCTCCGTCCGTCCGCTCTCGAAGGTTCCGGCCAGAGGGAGGCTTCGGGCCCGGGGCTGGGGACCCAGGGGGGTCAGGGTCGGCCGGGGAGAGACGATCTGGACCGGAGTCCCGGGTTCGAGCCCCCACCGGGCCGTCAATCCCCGGGAGAGGTAGAGACCTTCCTCCTCCCCGGCGACGCCGGGGAAGAAGCCGGGCCGGGGGCCGGAGTACCCCACCAGCTCCACCGCCTGGACCAGGCGGCCGAGGCGAACCCAGCCCCGTCCCTGGACGACCCGCTGAACCTCCAAGACCCCGGGAAGCCCCCCCATCGCCTCCACCGTCTCTGCCGGCTCGGTCCCGGACGGGAGCTCCACCCGGAGATGGGGCGTCCGGGCCAGGACCTCGGAGCGCAGCGCGTCCTGGAGGCCGGCCAGTGCTCCCAGGGCCAGGACCAGGGCCGCCACTCCGAGGCCGATCCCGCCGGTGGCCACAAGGGAGAGGAAGCTGGTGAAGGCGTCGGAGCGGGTGCTCCGGAGATACCGCAACGCCAGGAGCAGGGGGAAGGGGAGGCGCCAGAGCCAGAGCCGGCGCCTCGATGCCGCCGGCCCCTCCATCACCCCTCCTCTCCCCCTTCCGGTCGGAGGAGGGGGAAGAGGATCACGTCCCGGATCGACTGCCGATCGGCGAAGAGCATGGCCAGCCGGTCGATCCCGATGCCGATCCCGGCGGCGGGGGGCATCCCCACCTCCAGGGCCCGGAGGTAGTCCCCGTCGAGGTCCCAGGCCTCCTCGTCTCCGACCTCCCGGGCCTCGAGCTGATTCCGAAAGCGCTCCTCCTGAACCTCGGGATCGTTGAGCTCGCTGAAGGCGTTGGCCAGCTCCATGCCGCCGGCGAAGAGCTCGAAGCGCTCCACGAACCGCGGGTCCTCCCGGTGCACCTTGGCCAGGGGCGAGACCTCGACGGGAAAGTCGAGGATGAAGGTCGGGTTCTGGAGCTCCTCCTCCACCAGGGTCTCGAAGAGGTTCATCAGGAGATGGCCGTAGGTCTCGGTCTCCGGGAGGGGAATCCCCCGGCTCTCGTGCTCGGTCCGGAGTCCCTCCGTCTCGCCGGTGGTCTCCCGGTCGATCCCGGCGATCTCCTCCAGGGCCTCCCGGATGGTCATCCGGGGCCAGGACCGTTCCAGGTCGAGGCGGCGACCCTGCCATCGGAGCCCGGTCTCCGGAAGGAGCTTCTTCTCCAGCGTCACCAGGAGCTCCTCCGTCATCTCCATCATCCGGACATAGTCCGCCCAGGCCCAGTAGAGCTCGAGCATGGTGAATTCCGGATTGTGCTGCGTGGAGATCCCCTCGTTGCGGAAGTTCCGGTTGATCTCGTACACCCGGGGGAAGCCTCCCACCAGTAGGCGCTTGAGATAGAGCTCCGGGGCGATTCGGAGGTAGAGATCCAGGTCCAGGGCGTTGTGGTGGGTGACGAAGGGCCGGGCCGTGGCTCCCCCCGGAATCTGGTGCATCATCGGGGTCTCGACCTCCAGGAACCCCCGGTCGTCGAAGAACCGACGGATCTCCCGGACGAGGCGGGAACGGAGCTGGAAGACCTCCCGGGACTCGGGGTTGACGATGAGGTCCAGGTAGCGCTGCCGGTACCGCGCCTCCACGTCGGTGAGGCCGTGCCACTTCTCCGGCAGGGGCCGCAGGCACTTCGAGAGGAGCACCAGGTCGTCCATCATCAGGGAGAGCTCCCCGGCCCGGGTCCTCATCAGGGTCCCGGAGGCCCCGACCAGGTCGCCGATGTCCAGGCGATCCAGGAGGAACCGGACCTCTTCGCTCACCTGAGGCCGTCGGACGAAGAGCTGGAGCTTCCCGTCGCCGTCTCCCAGGTCCAGGAACTGGACCTTCCCGTGACCCCGGATCGCCCGGACCCTTCCCGGGATCCGAAGATCGACTCCTTTGGTCTCCAGGGCCTCGGTTCCCAGGTCTCCGTACCGCTGGTGCACCCGGGTCGGCTCCAGGTCGTATTCGAACTGGTAGGGATGGAGCTCGAAGCCCGCCTCCCGGAGCTCCTCTCCCTTGCGGCGCCTGTTCTCCCTCTGTTCGTCCAGCTCTGACATGGAAATCGGTTTCCTCCCCTCCAGCCCGGAACCTATCACTAACAGTCGCGCATGCCCGTCGCGCTGCTTCGGGCATTCCCGAGGATGAAAATGGGAAGCGGATCAGTGGATGACCCTGGGCCGGTCCTCCCGCCGTCGAAAAGTCGACCAGAGAAGTACTCCCTGGGGGGGACGGGACCATTTCTTGGAGTAGTCGCGCATGCCCGTCGCTGGCCGGACGCTCGCGGGACGGGTGGTAGGATCCCGCGCCATGGATCACCTGGTGGAGGAGTTGGAGGAGAAGATCGTGCTGTACGACTCCTGGGGGTGGGAGCGGCCGGACGCGACCCTGGTGTCGGGATCGGGTCTAGCCGTCGATCTGCCGTTCCCGAGCTCGGGCCGAAGACCCCTGACCGACCTCCTTCCCTGGGCGGCCCGGGGAATCGAGGGCCATCCCATGGAGGTCGAGCTTCTCTCGGTGCCCGACGGTCCCCGGGTGCTCTACTACCGGGGACGGGTCCACGGATACCAGGGGTACACCGCGGCCCAGGTCGTGTTCCCGGTCCGCCTCTCCCGCCTCCTGGGCTCGGAGACTCTCCTGATGACGAACGCCGCCGGTGGGCTGGCCCCGGACCTCGCTCCGGGAAGCCTGGTCCTTCTCACCGACCACCTCAATCTGACGGGAATCAATCCCCTGACCGGCGAGCCC
>JAWVZJ010000293.1:0-3933 GCA_033722255.1 Thermoanaerobaculia bacterium
GACCCCGACCCCCAACAGGACCGGCAGCACCACCAGGGCGTTGGGCCGGGCCATGGCGGCCAGAGCAGCCACCAGGCCGGCCAGGATCCATCGTCCGGGATTCTCCGGACGTTTCTCCGCCCGGACCAGAGCCGCCAGCACGCCGACCATCAAAAAGGTGAACAGGGTCGTGATCAGCCGCTCCCCCTCGAAATAGAGGGGAGGTCCGGCCAACAGGTAGAGGAGCCCCGCGCCGAAGCCGGCCCGTCGGGACCCGCTCAGCCGCACCGCGATCCAGGCCACCAGGAGACCGGCCCCGATCCCCAAAAGGTGCTGCAACCCCACCGCCGTCACCACGTCCCAGGTTCCTCCGATCCCATAGGCCACGGCGAGGAAGGCCGGGTAGAGAAGGGGCCGGAACCCGGGATCGATGGCCGTGACCTCCTCCCAGGCCAGAAGAGCCCGGGCCACTGCGTCGTAGAAGGCCTCGTCCAGGATGGCCACGCCGAAGAAGGGGGAAGAGAGGTGCTCCGTGAAGTAGAGAAGGCGGATCAACAGGCCGACGGAGGCCAGCCCGAGAAAGAGCTCGAGCCGGCCGAGCCGTCGGAGGCCCTCGCGGCTCATCGAGGCCCCGCCACCTCGGACGCGCCGGCTGTCTCGGTCCGGCCACCCTCCTCGACCGTCTCCAGGGAGAGCAGCTCCGGGGAGAGCCGGAGCGTCTCGGGTTCGAGACCGAATGTCTCCCGGGCGATCCGGGGAAGCGGCCCGGGAGATCGGAGGACCCGCCGGTGGAAGGTCCTCCGGCTCGGCTCGGCTCCTCCAGCTTCCGGCGCCTCCCGGAGGGCCAGGATCTGGAGGGCTCCCAGGAGGTACGAGCTCTTCCGACCCGGCTCGTCGAGATGTCCCCGGATCTCGGTCCGGGCCGCCTCCTCCGTCAGCCCCGGAATCTCCACGTAGGCGGCGACCGCCTCGGCCTCGGAGATCGATCCGACCACGAGGCGGCCGTCGATCTCGGCCCGGAGGGCCCGGAGAAGCACCATACGGAGCGCCCCCAGCTCCCGGGAGGGATCTTCCCGCCAGTAGCCCTCCTCGAAGAGCAGAATCTCTCCGTACTGGGCCCAGCCCTCGTGGAAGAACATGTTCCGTCGGTTCTCCTCCGCCCGCCGGACCAGTTCCGGATCCTCGAGCCCGCGGATCATCGAGTAGGCCACGTGATGGCCAGGATATCCCTCGTGGACGGCCAGGGGCGGGACGCAGACGAAGCAGTGGTTCCGCAGGTACTCCGGATCCGGCGTCCGGGCCCTCCCCGATCGGAGGATCACCCCCAGGCGGTCAGGATTCACGTAGAGGGCCAGGGGGAAGACCCGGCGGAGGGCGGGGTTCTCCACCGGGAAGACCCGGGGCCGGTTCTCGGGGACCGGAACCAGGGCCCGCTCCCGGACGAAGCCCTCCGCCCGGGCGAGCTCCTCCCGGTAGAGCGCCAGGACCTTCCCTTCGGTCCCGGGATGCTCCCGGGCCAGGGCCTCGAAGAGGGGTCGCCAGTCCGAAGCGTCGGGACGGATCTCCCGGGCCACCCGGTCCATTCGCTCCTCGACCGCGAGCCGGACCTCCCGTCCCGTGCTCGCCACCGCCTCCGGCGACAGGGAGAGCTCCCCCTCCCGGCGCAGTCGATGCCGGAACCGGGCCTCCGGGGATTCCGAGGCGTCCGGGCCCCCTCCCTCGGCCGACGCTCCGGAGGACCAGGTCCGGAGATGGACCCTCCACCCGACGACGCCCAGCCCCAGCACGACGACTCCCACCAGGGTTCCGGCCAGAACCGCCCGGGTCCGGACCCGCCTCCTCCCGGCACGCTTCCCCCCGCCAGGCATCATCCCGCCGCCCTCATCCCATGTCTCCTCATCCCCCACCCATTCATCCCGCGTCTCTTCATCCCGCCCCCTTCGGAATCAACCGGCTCCAGAGCTCGTGGCGAAGAAAACACTCGCCGATCTCCCGGGCCAGGAACCGGTCCCCCTGGGCCGTGAAGTGGATCCCGTCCTCCAGGAAGAGGCGGGATCGCTCCTCCCACGGCAGCTCTTCGACCCTCGCCGCCAGATCGCAGAGGGGAGCTCCCGTCTCCCGGGCCACGGAGCGGACGGCCTCCATGTAGGCGTCGTGCAGGGGCACCAGCTCCGAGAGGTCCCGGAGCCAGCGCTCCTCCAGGTGCGCCGGCTCCTCCCCCCTCCGGTGACCGTCGGGGGCCGGGAGCAGGACCGGCACCGCCCCCAGGGAACGGGCCCGAGAGACCATGGCCCGGAGGTTCCCCCGAAAGTCCGGGATGGACACCCGGTTGGGGCGATGCCCCAGGGAGGCCACCACCACCCGGGTCCGGAGCACCAGTTGAACCATCCGCAGCGACCCCCAGGGCCCGGCGCCGAGCCTCTGCCAGGAGGCCACCTCGGCATCCTCGAAGCCGAATCCGGTCCAGTGGTCGTTCCAGCCGAAGTAAAGGGTGACCACCTCGGGCTCCAGGGCGGGCACGTCCCGGGCGAGCTGGCGCCGGCCCTGGAAGGTGGACCATCCGGCCACGGCCAGGTTGCCGTATCGCAGAGGCTCGCCGAACTCATCGAGAGCCCAGTCGGCCAGCGCCTCGTCGTAATGCCCCAGCTGGGTGCAGCTGTCCCCCATCAGCACCAGGGACGGCTGCTCCCGAGCCAATTCCGCCAGCGTCTCCCGGTACCCCGGAGTGACCCAGAAGAGCTCCGGATCCGGCCGGAAGGCCTCCTCCAGGAGCACCGGGTCCGGCCGCCCGAACTCGATCTCGGTGGGGTAGAGGTGAAACTCGAAACCCGAGAGCCGAAGGGTCCCCTCCAGGACGGCCAGAAGCAAAAACGTCGACGCGACGGCGAGGCCGATCCGGGCCACGAGACCTCGGAGCCGGGGAGCGGAAGGAAAGGACATGGACAGCTTGCATTATCTCCCACCGGAACCCTGGATCCTCTCACGGCCCACCACCCTCTCGCCCCGTGTCGGTCGGTGAAGAGCGCTTGAGGGCCATCCCGTGAGAACCTCTCCTCCTCCAGGGCTCGGAGAAGCCCTGATCCGACCCGAGCCGTCTGCCGACCCTCGTCCCCTTCCCTGCGGACCTCCCACTGTCGAGTGTCCCATCGGGACAGATCTTTCTTCTGAACAGTCCCCCTCATCGTCTCGACGCTCCCGGCCCGACCGATCCGGGACGGAACCGGTCCTTGCCGCCATGAGCTCGTTCGATCGCGCTCGGAGTCGGCCCGTCCGGAGCCCTTTCTTGGGGACTCGGTTTCGACTTCACGCAGCCCGGAGGAGCCCGGGCCTCCTCGCCCACCCACGGTGGCGCCCGGCGTTGACAGGTCCTGCAGGAGGATCTACACTCCCACGTCCGGACTCGTGGGGCCGTAGCTCAGCTGGGAGAGCGCTTGAATGGCATTCAAGAGGTCGTGGGTTCGACTCCCATCGGCTCCACCATCTATCTTTCCTGAAATAAGACATTTACAGAGAGATACGAGAGTGCCCGATGGAAGCCGTAGCGCTATGGGGTCCACATGGGGTCCATCTGGAGGCAGTTACCCCCGGGCAGGAACGGAGGGGGATCTTCCTTGTCTTCGCGCCGCAGGCTCGCGGTCCCCGTGACCCAGGGGCGAGTATGTAACCGAGCTCGAGTCCGGCTGGCGGAGCTCCTACAGGTCCTCGCGGCGCTGGTTCCCGGCGGGCGTGGAGTCTTAGTCGAGCCAGGGACGGCACCACCACCGTGCCCCCCGCCCCTCGAAGATCGGACTGGTCCTCTAGAAATCGAACCCGGCCTCTGATTAGCGGGGCATTTTTTCGATTCCGATCCTAGACGGATACCTTTTTGGGGACCGGCTCCCTGTCCGCCAGGTCATTCCTACCGCTGGTGCGTCCGTTTCAGTGGCGGACGATCCGGACCGGCTCCCCCGCGGA
>JAWVZJ010000294.1:0-3926 GCA_033722255.1 Thermoanaerobaculia bacterium
CACCGGTTCCCCCGGATCCCATCTTGGAGGAGCCGGACGACGACGAGGCAGACGATCGGAACACGATCGTCATCGAAGAGGGTGGGGAGGAGGCGCTCCAGAAGAACCTGGCCGAGATCGCCCGGAAAGAGAGAGCTCGCCGACAGAACGCTCCGGCACCGATCGCCGTCGTCACCGACAAGAATTTGGAGTCCCACGCTACGGGAAAGCTCACCTACACCCGGGAGAACGAGCCTCCGGCCCCATCGCAGAACGACGGGGCGGACGGGAACGAATCGGTCCGGGACGAGGAGAGCTACTGGCGGGACCGGGTTCGGAACGACCGCCGGGAGTGGGCGGAGTCGGTGGAGACGATCCACGAGCTGGAGCGGACGGTCTCGGAGCTCCGAACTCGTTTCTACGCGGAGGACGATCCCTACGTCCGGGACGCCCGGATCAAGCCGCAGTGGGATCGGGCCCTCGATCGCCTGACGGAGGAGCGCCGCCGGGCCGAGCGCCTCGAGGAGGCGCTGGAGGAGACCCTGCAGGAGGGCCGGCGAGCCGGAGCCCTCCCCGGATGGCTCCGGGAGGGGTCGGAGCTCGAGCCGGAGAGCCGGCCCTACGGTGAGACCCGAAACGAGGAGGAGCCGGCCGTGATCGGAGAGCCGGTGATCGTGGAGGAGGAGGAGCCCGATGGGTAGCGGGCGCTTCTACATCGAGACCTGGGGTTGCCAGATGAACGACCGGGACACCCAGCGCATGGCCGGCCAGCTCATGCAGCAGGGGATCCTCCCCACGGACGACCCCGGGGAGGCGGATCTCATCCTTCTCAACTCCTGCAGCGTCCGGGAGAAGGCCTCGCACAAGGCCTACTCCCGGCTCGGGGAATACCGTCAGCTCAAGGAGACGCGACCCGATCTCCTGATCGGGTTCTGCGGCTGCGTGGCACAGCAGGAGGGAGAGGAGGCCTTGAATCGCCTCGACGGCCTGGACTTCGTCCTCGGCCCGGCCCGGGTCGGCGAGCTGTCTTCGATCGTCCGGCGGGCGAGACGGGGAGAGGCGGTGGTGGCCACCGGCTTCCCGGAGGATCGGGACTACGAGCTCGATTCGATCTCTCGGGAGGGATCCCACAAGGGGATGGTCACCCTGATCGAGGGTTGCGACAAGAAGTGCACCTTCTGCATCGTTCCCTATACTCGGGGGCCGGAGCGCTGCCGTCCGCTGGAGGAGGTCCTGGAGGAGGTCCGTCACCTGGTCGGGATGGGATTCCTGGAGATCGAGCTCCTGGGACAGACGGTGAACCACTGGCGGGAGCCCGGAGGGGAGCTGGACTTCGCCGATCTCCTGGAGGCAGTGGCCTCGGTCCCCGGAGTCCGGCGGCTCCGGTTCCTCACCTCCTATCCCCGGGATTTCACGCCCCGGATGGTGGAGCAGGTGGGGAAGCATTCGAACATCTGTCCCTACCTCCACCTCCCGGTCCAGTCCGGCTCGAATCGGATTCTGAAGCTGATGGGTCGGGGATACCGGATCGAAGAATACGAGCAGCTCGTCGTCGACCTCCGTGGAGCCCGTCCGGATCTCGCCCTTTCCACCGATCTCATCGTGGGCTTCCCGGGAGAGTCGGAGGACGACTTCCGGGCCACCTTGGAGCTGGTGGAGCGCCTCCGGTACGTTCAGATCTACGCCTTCCAGTACTCCCCGCGACCGGGGACCCCGGCCCCGCGGCTACCCGTCGATCCGCCCTCGGAGGAGGTGGCCGGCCGCCGGCTGCAGGAGCTCTTCACCCTCCAGAAGGAGATTCAGAGGGAGCTGAACAGGGATCTGGTCGGGGAGGAGATGGAGGTCCTGGTGACGGGATCCGGCAAGCGACCAGGAAGCCTCACCGGTCGGACCCGCTGTCATCGGATCGTCCACTTTCCCGCCGGCGACCCCCCGATCTCTCCGGGAGAGCTGACCACCGTGGTGATCGAGGAAGGCCTCCCCCATAGCCTGCTCGGGAGGCGCTCCGACGGCGGGGGAGAGGCCCGGGAGCCTTCGTCTGGACATCCCCGGCTGGCCGTGGTCGGTCCCTGAGGACCGGTGTCTACATCGGCTTCGGACCACGCCCGCAAGCCAGAGAACGCCGGAGGAACTCTCGGTCCGGGGTGAGCCCGGAGCCCACACCAGGGAAGACTCGGTGGAGCAGGGGAGAGGAGAGCTCGGGGAGTCGGCCTTCCACGGCTCCCCGGATCGCCCGCCGAAGGAGCTCCTTGACTCCCCTCCCCTTCGGGTCCACAATGGAGTCATGAGCGAGCCCCAGCTGGTGCCCATGGAGGTACGCGGTCTGATGTTGGATCCCCGGTCCAACGTCCCGATCGTCGTTCTCCGGGAACAGGAGGGCGCCGTCTTCCTCCCGATCTGGATCGGGATCTTCGAGGCCAACGCCATCGCCCTCCGCCTCGAAGGAGTGGACACTCCCCGTCCCCTGACCCACGATCTTCTCCGGAGCGTCTTCGAGCACTTGGACACCCGGGTAGAGCGGGTGATCGTCTCTGACCTGAAAGACAGTACCTTCTACGCCCGGATCATCCTCCGGAAGAACGGAGAGGAATCCGAGCTCGACTCCCGCCCCAGTGATGCCATCGCCCTGGCTCTCCGGACGGATGCTCCGATCTTCGTGAACCGAGAGGTCCTGGAGAAGGCCAAGGCCGTGGATCTGGCCGCTCCAGTGGACGACGAGGAGAAGCTCAAGCAGTGGCTCGAGGAGCTCGAGCCCGAGGATCTCGGCGATTACACGATGTGACGGAGGCGGTCCCCGTTCCGCCTCCGGGTTCTCTCTTCGATCTCCGTCGGGATCCCCCCGGCCCGCGGGCTCGCCTTCGAAACGGCACACCATCCTCGGGTAAGAGTCCGCGCTGCAGCTCCGGCCAAACAGCCGCGCGTGCCCGTGCCGTTGCTTCGGGCATTCATGAGGTAAGAATGATCAAGGGACCCTTCGATGGCCTTGGTCCGGCCCCTCGGGTCCGAGGGAGGGACCGGATCGTCAGGGGACGGAGCGCGCTTTGTGATCCTTTGTGATCTTTCACCGTGGCCACGCGCCTGTACCTTTCTGCGCGCCGCCGGGGCACCGCCGGGCCTCGGCCCTCGCTTCTCGCTCGACCAGGGCCCTCTCCGGCCCGAATCTCCGACGGCCAGCCCCGCTCTCCTGCCTCCGTGCCGTCCGCACAACTCGTTCCGGAAGGGCGAATCGTTGTCCGTGGCGACACAGGGGCCTCCTCGTTCCCGAGACCGCTCCTCCGGGGACTCGCCCGGCGCGCCCACTCGCCAACGAGATGCCCCTGGCAGGACGAGGTCCGTATGGCTCTCGTCGGAGCTCGCTGCCGCCGACCTTGTTCCGGAATCCCCTGAGAACCTCAGATGTCGGCGCGCCGACAATCGGCGGAAAGTATTGTGATCAAAGAGTTTCCACCATGCGTCGCGGTTTCCGTGTTGCCCGATGTCGACCCTCGTTCTCGTCTGCATCGTCGCGAAATGAGACAGGGAAACTCTTTAGAACCAAGTACTTGCCCACAATGTCGGCGCGCCGACATTTTCGGGGACGCCTTCGAAGGGACGGTTGACCCGTCGGGATCGATTCCATAAGCTCCGCCTCGCCCATGATCCTCGCAATCACGAACCAGAAGGGCGGCGTGGGGAAGACCACGACGGCCATCAACCTCTCGGCGGCCCTGGCCATGAAGGGCCTGGACACGCTCCTGGTGGACCTCGATCCCCAGGCCAACAGCTCCATGTCCTTCATGGACATTCATGGGCTCGAGCGGTCGATCTACGAGGCCATCACCGAGCCGGACGTCGCAGTGCGGGACATCGTCCTGCCCGTGGAGCAGATCCCCAACCTGGAGCTCGCTCCCGCGACGATCTCACTGGCGAAGATTGAGTCCAAGCTGCTGGGAGAGCTCGACAGTCAC
>JAWVZJ010000295.1:0-3922 GCA_033722255.1 Thermoanaerobaculia bacterium
ATCGCGGCCAAGAGATCGTGGCCGCTCATCTCCGGCATCAGGACGTCGGTCACGACGAGATCGAAGGGACCCGACGCCTCGAAGACCTCCAGGGCCGCTCCTCCGTCGACGGCTGTGACAACATCGCAGCCGAGTCGTTCGATGCTGACCGACGCCAGTCGTCGCAAGGCCTCGTCGTCCTCGGCGACGAGGACCCGGGGACGCCGGGGTCTCGGGGGACCGGCCCCTTCCGAGCCGCCCGGTCCTTCAGCCGCTCTCCCCTCGTCCTCCGGGTCCGCCTCCGGAAGATAGATCTTGAAGGTCGTCCCCTCCCCGGGCTCGCTGTAGACCCAGATGCTCCCTCCGTGTCGGCGCACGATTCCGTAGGCGGTGGACAGGCCCAGGCCCGTGCCCTCGTCCCCCTTGGTGGTGAAGAAGGGCTCGAAGATCCGGCTCCGGGTCGCCTCCTCCATGCCGCAGCCGGTGTCGCTCACGGTGACGAGGACGTAGCGACCGGGCTCCACCTCCAGGTGCTCGTCGGCGAACTCCCGGTCCACCGCAAATCTCCTGAGGCGCAAGAGGAGCTCGCCGCCGTCGGGCATCGCGTCCCGGGCGTTGACGGCCAGATTCATCAGGATCTGCTCGATCTGGCCCCGGTCCGCCTCCACCCAGGTCGGCTCGTCGGGGTACTCGGAGGCGATCTCGATCTCCTCCCCCACCAGCCGCCGGAGAAGGGATCCCATCTCCTGGACCACGGCCCGCAGATCCAGGACTTCGGGCTCCCCCCGGGCGCTCCGGCTGAAGGCCAGGAGCTGACGGGTGAGGGTGGAGGCCCGTTCCCCGGCGGCCAGGATCTCCTGGAGATCGGGCCTCCGGGGATCGTCTCTCCCCGTCTCGGCCAGGACCATCTCCGTGTACCCGTTGATGGCGGTGAGGAGGTTGTTGAAGTCGTGGGCGACCCCTGCCGCCAGCCGACCGAGAGCCTCCATCTTCTGGGATTCTCGGAGCTGGCGCTCGAGCTGGCGCCGTTTCTTCCAGGAACGATGGATGAGACCGGCCAGGAGCAAGGCGGTCACCAGCACGAAGAGCAGACCCTTCAGCGTCTGGGCCGGAACGACACCCTCCTCGATCGATCCGAGCCAGAGGTCGGAGAGCACGATCCAGAGCACTCCGAAAAAGAGGTAGAGGGCCGTGATCTTCACGGCCGGAGATTTCGATTCGATCGATCGCATGGCGGGAGACACCGACCCCTCGCTTTTTGGACGGCCACGAGCCGGATTTCTTGGCCAGATCGCGGACCTTCCCTCGGCATCGTCCGTTCCCGGGGATCGCATTTCGGTTTCTTCCTCCGGCCGCCCCCCTCCCTCCATCACCGGGAGTCAGTGCCACACCGGGAGCCCGACCGTAGAATCGGACCCGGAGAGGTGCCCGGATGACTCCTCGACGACACCCAATGGATGGTCCCGGCCCGAGAAGGGAGCTCCGTTGAAGCTCGTCTTTCTCGGAACCCGGGGCAAGATCGAGCCGGAGAGCGACCGGCATCGGATGCACACCTCTCTCCTGGTCTCCTACTACGGACGCAGAGTCATGATCGACTGCGGAGAGACCTGGGAGGGCGAGATCGACTCGGTGGCGCCCCATGCTCTGGTCGTCACCCACTCGCATCCCGATCACGTGGGGGGCCTGAAGAACGGTGCTCCCTGCCCGGTCTGGGCCACGGCGGAATCCTGGGAGGTGCTGGAGGACTTCGAGATCGAGGAGGGACACGAGGTCCAGCCCCGGGAGCCCTTCCAGGTGGAAGGAATCGATTTCGAGGCGTTCCCGGTCCTCCACTCCATCAAGGCTCCCGCCGTGGGATACCGGATCCGGGCCGGACGGGTCACGATCTTCTACGTCCCCGACGTGCTCTACATCGAGGAGCGGGCCGACGCCCTCGCCGACTGCCGTCTCTACATCGGAGACGGCGCCACCATCGACGGCAACCTGGTCCGGCGATCGAACGACCAGCTCATCGGCCACACCACCGTCCGGACCCAGCTCACCTGGTGCCGGAAGGAGGGAGTCCCGGAGATGATCGTGACCCACTGCGGAAGCCAGATCGTGAAGGGCGAGCTCGAGGACCCGGAGACGATCCGGGAGAAGGTCGAGGGATACGCCCGGGAGCGGGACGTCGAAGTCCAGATCGCGTATGACGGCATGGAACGCGTCCTCCGGTAGCGGCTACTCCAAAAGATCCGACCGTGCTCAATGGTGGCATGGCCCCGGCGGGCCTCGATCCCCAGACACGACCGTCCCGGCCCCCGCTCCCGCAACCGGAGGACCGGCCCCAGACCATCGACTCGTCCATCGTTCGATTTTCATCCTCATGGGTGCCCGAAGCAACGCGACGGGCATGTGTGGCTGTTAGAGTCGCCCCTCGACCATGAACGAGCGCCTGGACGAGCTCAAGATCGACCACGACCGGAAGCCGGAGGGGGGACGGAAGCTCCTCCCCTGGATCGCCCTCGGTCTGGTGATTGTCGTGGCCGCAGGACTCTTCTGGACCCTCCGGCCCGATCGTCCCGTGGTCCGGACCGCCACCGCGGAGGAGGTGCAGGGAGACGGCAGCCGGGCGGTTCTGAACGCGTCCGGCTACGTGACGGCCCGGCGGCAGGCCACGGTCTCCTCCAAGTTCACGGCGAAGATCACCGAGGTGCTGGTGGAAGAGGGCCTGGAGGTCCAGGAGGGAGAGCTCCTGGCCCGTCTCGACGACTCGATCCCCCGGGCCGCCCTGGAGCTCGCCCGGGCCGAGGCCCGGGCCGCCGGCACCGCTCTGCAGGAGACCCGGGCTCGTCTGGAGGAAGCGAGGATCGACCTCCGGCGGGCCCGGAGCCTCTTCGAGGCCGAGGTCGACACCCGAGCCCGCCTCGACCGGGCCGAGACCGCGGTCCAGGCCCTGGACGCCCGGCTCGCGAAACAGGAGGACCGGGCCGAGGCGGCCCGACGTCAGGTCACCCTCCGTCGGCGGGAGCTGGACGACTTCGAGATCCGGGCTCCCTTCGCCGGCATCGTGGTCTCCAAGGACGCCCAACCGGGCGAGATGATCTCCCCCGTCTCCGCCGGTGGAGGATTCACCCGGACCGGGATCTGCACCCTGGTGGACATGGATTCTCTGGAGATCGAGGTGGACGTGAACGAGGCGTACATCGACCGCGTCACTCCCGGGCAGGAGGTGGAGGCCGTGCTCGACGCCTATCCGGACTGGAAGATCCCGGCCCGGGTCCTGGCCATCGTCCCCGCCGCCGACCGCCAGAAGGCCACCGTCCCGGTGAGGATCGCCTTCGAGACCACCGACGCCCGGATCCTCCCGGACATGGGGGTGAAGGTGGCCTTCATCGAAGGGGAGAACGAAGACGACGGCAAGGGAACCGTCCTGCAGATTCCCCGCTCGGCCCTCCGGTCCCGGGACGGCAGGGACGTGGTGATGGTCGTCCGGGATGGTGTCCTGGAGCGCCGGGCGATCCGGGTGGGCGCCGCCGAGGGAGAATCGGTCCGGCTGCTTTCGGGCCTGACCGGGGGCGAGGAGGTCGTGGTCGAGGGCCCCGGGACGCTGGAGGACGGAGACCGGGTCGAGGTCGCGGAGTGAGCTCGGCCGGGATCGGCCCCTGGTCGCTACCCTCGTGTCTCCGAGCCCGGGGGCGCGACTCGCAGGGGAGACCCTGATCGAACACGGATCGGATTCTCGGGGGTCCGTCGCGAGACGCTGATGGATAATGCACGGCAGGAGGGAGAGCTCATGAGCCGATCCGAGCCGATCGTCGCCCTGGAAGGGGTGGAGAAAGTATTCCGCCGGGGGTCGGAGGAGATCCACGTCCTCCGGAACCTCGACCTGGAGGTGGCGGAAGGGGAGTTCCTGGCCCTGATGGGTCCCTCGGGCTCCGGCAAGAGCACGTTGCTGAATCTC
>JAWVZJ010000296.1:0-3920 GCA_033722255.1 Thermoanaerobaculia bacterium
AAGATCACATAGCCCGCGCCGTCCCCTCCCGGCCCCGCTCCCGCAACCGGAGGACCGGCCCAGGGCCATCGTATGGTCACCTCCCCATTTTCATCCTCATGGGTGCGCCGAGGAACGCGAAGTGCATGGGGGGCTGTTAGGATCGCGCTCCCGAACGTTCGGAGGGACGCTCGGGGAGCTGTTCCGGCCTCCGATCGACCGGATCTCTGGAGATCTCGTTTCATGGTGAAGAGCTTACAAGAACTGATCCTCGAACTCTCGAAGTTCTGGGCCGAGAAGGGCTGCGTCCTCCAGCAGCCTTACGATCTGGAGGTGGGCGCCGGCACCATGGCCCCGGACACCTTCCTCAGAGTCCTGGGGCCGGAGCCCTGGAGGGTGGCTTACGTCCAGCCCTCCCGAAGGCCGGCGGACGGCCGATACGGAGACAACCCCTTCCGCCTGGGCAAGCACTACCAGCTGCAGGTGATCCTCAAGCCCTCACCCCTCGACGTCCAGGCGATCTACCTGGAGAGCCTAGAGGCCCTGGGCCTGGATCTCCGGGTCCACGATCTTCGAGTCGAGGAGGACAACTGGGAGGCCCCCACCCTCGGCGCCTGGGGGGTCGGCTGGCAGGTCATGCTGGACGGGATGGAGATCACCCAGTTCACCTATTTTCAACAGTCCGGCGGGCTCGATCTGGATCCGGTTTCGGTGGAGATCACGTACGGACTCGAGCGCCTGACCATGTTCCTGGCTCTCTCGCGGTCGATCTACGACATCGACTTCGTGTCCGGCGGCCTCGAGTACGGCGAGATCCGGCACCAGGACGAAGTGGAGATGTCCACCTATTACTTCGAGGTCGCGGATATCGGCTTCCTCCAGCGCCAGTTCGAGGGTTGGGAGCGGGAAGCTCGCCGTTGCCTCGAGCGGGATCTCGTCATCCCCGCCTACGAGGCGGCGTTGAAGTGCTCCCATCTCTTCAACGTCCTGGATGCCCGGGGAGCCGTGTCCGTCACCGAGCGGGTGGCCCTCATGAAGCGAGTTCGACGGCTGGCCGTGGGTTGCGCCGAGGGGTATCTCCAGAGCCGGGAGCGACTCGACTTCCCTCTCCTGGCTGGAGAGAGGGGACCGGAGGAAGGGACCACGGCGGCCGAGGGGGAGTGAAGATGTCGAAGGGCGATCTGTTGGTGGAGGTCCGGTGCGAGGAGATCCCGGCTCGAATGCTGCGGACCGGAACCGAAGAGCTGGCCACGGAGTTCCTGGGGGAGCTCGAGTCCCTCGGCGTCGAGGCGGATCGGCTCGAGACGGCATTCACCCCCCGGCGACTGGTCCTCATGGCCCGGGGACTGCCGGACCGGGAGCCCGTTTCCGACGAGGTTCTCACCGGACCTCCGGCGGAGATCGCCTTCGACGAGTCCGGGAACCCCACTAAGGCCGCGGAGGGCTTCGCCGGCCGTTGCGGGCTTGCGGTGGAGGATCTGGAGATCGCGGAGATGGAGAAGGGGGACTACGTCGTGGCCCGACAGCAGGTCGGGGGCAGACCGACCGTCGAGATTCTGAAAACGCTGATTCCCTCCCTCTTTCGGCGAATCCCCTGGGCCAAGACCATGAAGTGGGGCGAGGGCCTCGGCCCGTGGGTCCGACCGATTCACGGCCTGCTGGCTCTGTACAAGGGAGAGCTGATTCCCATGCGGCTCTTCGGGATCGCCTCCGGGAAAACGACCGTGGGTCATCCGATCCTCTCCCCGGGGGAGCTCACGATCCGGGGTATCGGGGACTACCTCCGACGCCTGGAAGAGAAGGGGATCCTGGTTCGGGTCGGGGAGAGGGAGGCCCGCCTCCGGGAGGAGATGGATCGTCGAGCCAGGACGCGGGATGGACGGCTGGTGGAGGACCAGGCCCTGCTGAAGAAGCTCGCCGCAATCTGCGAGATTCCCGGAATCATGGAAGGGAGCTTCGACCGGGAGTTCCTCCAGCTCCCCCGGGAGGTCCTGGTGACGAGTCTCCGGGATCACCAAAGCGCATTCACGGTGGAGGCGGAGGACGGAGCCGGATTGTTGCCGGTATTCCTCACGGTCATGGACCGGCCGGACGATCCCGAGGGCCGGGTCCGATCCGGGAACGAATGGGTCGTCGCGGCCCGGCTGGCGGACGCCCGCTTCTTCTACGGGGAGGACAAGAAGCAGAAGCTCGAGGAGCGGATCGAGGCCCTCGACGAGCTCAGCTTCCACGTCGACCTCGGGAGCTATGCCGCCAAGGCCGAGCGGCTCGTTTCTCTCACCCAGCGAATCTACCAGGAGCTCGACTGGGAAGAGGACGAGGGGGCAGAGGCGGCAGCCCGCCTTCTGAAGGTGGATCTGGGAACGGAAATGGTGCAGGAGTTCCCGTCTCTCCAAGGCATCATGGGGGGGATTTACGCCCGGGAGGAGGGCTACGACGAGGCGGTCTGGCAGGCGATCTACGATCAATACCTCCCCTCTCCGGGGGACGACCGGCTTCCCCGGGGAAGGGTCGGACGAGCCTGTGCGCTGGCCGATCGGATCGATACCCTGGTCGGCATTTTCGGACTCGGGCTCCTCCCCTCCGGTAGCAAGGATCCCTTCGGTCTCCGCCGGGCGGCCCGGGGGATCATCCGGATCCTCCTGGAGGGTGGCCTTCCCCTGGATTTCGAGCTGATGGCGGCCCACGCCGCTCGGCAATACCGAGACCGACTGGATCGGGGAGTGGAGGAGCTCCTCGCGGATCTCCGTCCCTTTTTCCACGACCGTCTCCGACACCTCCTGGAGGAGGAGGGCTATGCCTACGACGAGGTCGAGGCGGCCCTGGGGGCCGGCGCCGCCAATCTCCCGGATCTGCTGGCCCGCCTCCAGGCCCTGCACGAGACGAGGGACGACCAGCAGTTTCTCTCCATCGTGCTGGCCGCCAAGAGGATCGAGAACATCACCGGGGAGGCTCCCGAGTACGAGCTCGAGCCCGAGGCGCTCGAGGAGGAGGCGGAACAGCAGCTGCACCACGCTCTGGGGCGGCTGAAGCGGGTGGTGGAGGAGAGCGTCGAGACCCGGGACTATCGAGGGGCCCTCCAGGCGATCGCCGGTCTGGCGGAGACGTTGGAGCGGTTCTTCGTCGAGGTGCTGGTCATGGCCGAGGATCCGGACCTGCGGCGAAATCGCCTGGCCCTGCTCCAGGAGATCGGGCGGACCCTCTCGCGGACGGCGGATTTGACCGAGATCGTGGTCGACAAGTCGGAATACAGGAAGGACGAGGGCTCATGACGGAGGAGAAGCACGTCTACGCCTTCGGTGGGGGCTCCGCCGAAGGCACGAGGGATCAGAAGGAGGTCCTGGGAGGGAAAGGGGCTGGGCTGGCGGAGATGAGCCGCCTGGGGATTCCCGTTCCCCCGGGGTTCACTCTGACCACTCCCGCCTGCATCCATTTCCTGGAGCACGCCGGAGAGTATCCGCCGGGGTTTCGGCAGGAGGTGGAGGAGCATCTGTCGGGGCTGGAAGAGCAGATGGGTCGGAAGCTCGGGGATCCGGAGGATCCCCTCCTCCTCTCGGTCCGGTCCGGGGCCGTCGTTTCCATGCCGGGCATGATGGACACCGTCCTGAACCTCGGTCTGACCCGGGAGATGGTGGAGCGGGCCGAGACAGCGAACCCCCGCTTCCTCCGGGACTGCTATCGACGGCTCCTGTCCATGTACGGGGACGTGGTCCTCGGGATCCGGCACGAGGCCTTCGAATCCGTCCTGAAGGAGACCCGAGGAGAGGAAGGGGTCGACCACGACCACGAGCTGTCGGTGGAAGCCCTGGACCGGGTGATCGACCGCTACGAAGAGCTGATTCGGGAGACGCAGGGAGACCCCTTTCCCCAGGATCCCGAGGAACAGCTTTGGGGTGCCGTGGACGCGGTGTTCGAGAGCTGGAACAACCGGAGGGCCCGGG
>JAWVZJ010000297.1:0-3904 GCA_033722255.1 Thermoanaerobaculia bacterium
CCCACTTCCTGACGCAGGTCCGGCCCCACCAGCAGATTCTCGAGGACGCCACCCGCTACGGCCTCTCCCTGCCGGCCTTGGTCTAGCCCGGATATCTCACGAGACTCCTGCTGTGAGGCCGTAGCTACCTGCATCGGCTGCGTTACGCTCCCTGCGGACTCCTCGACGTACCGCCAGTACGCCGGCGTCGTCCTCCGTCGCAAGCCTTGCATCTACAGGCAGCTACGGCCCCTCGCGACGAACCCTGGTGAGAAATCCGGCTAGCCCGCGCCGTCCCCCGACGATCCCGGACCTCGGACCCGAGGGGACGTCCCCGGATCATCGAACGGTCGACGGCCAGATTCATCCTCATCAATGCCCGAAGCGACACCACGGGCAGTTGCGGCTCTCCTCTGGTGTTGCGGCTACGGGACGGCTGGATCGTCACGACGGGACGTCGGCCCCGAACCGGGGAAATACCCCGGGATCGTCCGGGCATCCAGCCCCCGCCGCTTCACCTCGACTTCCACTCTCCGGTATTCCAACCCCGTCTGATCCGACGCGTAGGCCAGGAGGTACTGGCTCGCCAGCTCCCGCTCGATCTGCCGGTAGATCCCCGAGAGCTCCTCGGCCCGGGAGATGAAGAAGCTCCGCCCTCCCGTTGCCTCGGCCAGCTTCCGCAGCTTCCACTTCGCGCGCACGTCGAGGGCGTCGTTCTGAAGCCCGATCGTGTAGATGATCACCGGGCTCTGCCGGGCATACTCCAGGGCGTCCTCGAACTCGAGGCGGCTATCGGTGTCGTCACCGTCCGACAGGAGGACCAGCACCCGACGTCCCTCCACCCCGGTGAAGTAGTAGATACTGAAGACCACGGTGTCGTGGAGCGCGGTGTGTCCCTCGGCCCGGAGATCGTCGAGCGCCGCGGCCACGGCTCCCACGTCCTCCGTCCGTGGCATGGCCAGGAGCGGCTCACTGGAGAAGGCCACGGCGAAGGCTTGGTCCCGGGAGCCGATGATCCGGTCGAGGAACTCGACGGCGGTCCTGTGGGCCTCTCGGAGGGAAGCGAACATCGAAGCCGACACGTCGAGGGCGACTCCCATGGTGAGGGGACGGTCCTCGACCAGCTCGAACTTCTCGATCTTCTGGGGTCTGCCATCCTCCAGGACCCGGAAATCCTCCGGTTCCAGGCCCGGGACCATGCCTCCGTCCCGACCCAGCACGGTGGTGTAGAGCTCGACCATCTGCACGTCGACCTCTCCGATCTCGTAGGGAGTGTTCAGAAACCGCACCTCCTCGGCTCGGCTTCCGTCGTCGAGCTCGGCCTCGACCGTGAGGAAGGAGAGCTCGCTCCCCCGGGGCTCGGGGAGCGCGGCCCGCCAGGGAGGCTCCGACAGACGGGTCATCGACGCGTCGTTCAGGAGGAACCGGACCTCCTGCACCCGTCTCCCCTCCGGTACGGTGATCCTGGCCTCGGCCGTGAACGGCCCGTCCGGGTGCGCGCCCCGCTCCGGGGACACGATCTCCACACTGAGCCTGCCCCGGGGTTGATTCAGGAACACCTCGTCGGAGGCCACGAGCTCGCCCTCGTCGTCCAACCCCTCGGCCCGAACGATCAGGGGGCGAGGGATCTTCGGCAGGACGAGCTCCGCCGTCCAGGGAGGAGCGGTGCGGGTGATCCGGGGCTCGCCGTCCACCGAAAAGACCACCTCCTCGATCCGGCTTCCCCTGACGGCCGCCCGGGCCCTCATCCCTCCGAAGACCACCTCCCGGGGCGGCACCAGCAGAACCAGCCCGTGGGGAGATTCCTTCAGCTGCTCGTCGAGGCGCTGATCGGGAGAGAGGGCCGCCAGATCCAGGTCGTCCCCGGCCCGGTCGTCGGGCTCCTCCGGGACCCGGATCGTCTGGTGCAGACGAGCCTCCCCGCCGCCGACCTCGTCCGTGACGCGGAGACGGATGCGGTACGGGGCTCCGGCCCGAAGCTCTTCGGTCAGTAACAGTCGGATCGGCGCGTCGCCGGAGGGCGGGTCCAGAACGAACCGAACTCGGTACTCGTCCAGGAGCTCCTCGGCCGTCTCCACGACGCCGTCGACCACCAAACGGACCTCCTCCTCGTCCTCCTCCGCGAAGGTCTCCACCGAAGCGTCGGGGGGGAACGTCAGGACCAGGGCCGTGTCCATCAGGAAACCCCGACGCTCCCGGTAGATCGTCTCCAGCCCCGCGATCTCCAGGGCCTTACCCGACGGCGGCAGACGGGTCGCCGAGGCTTTCCGGACCCAGGCCACGAGATCCGACGGGGCGTCCAGATACCGGAGCAGATCGGAGCTCCTCGGACGGTGCTCCGTCTCCCGTGAGAGCCCCGAGATCCCGGCAGCCCGATCCACCTCTCCGGCTTCGGGACAGAGTCGACGGTCCATCCGGCGACCCCGGACCCGACCCTTCACCTCCTCCCACTCCTCCAGCCAGAGCTCCATCTCCCGGGTGTAGAGAACCCGCTTGGATTCCAGGGGGAGCCAGAGTCGATAGGTGCCCTTGCCCCCGGGCCGATAGAGGATCAGGTGTTCCTCGCCGTAGCGCCAGATCTCCAGAGGCTCGAAGGCCCTCGTGCAGTCGATGATCGTTCGTTCGTCGGGTCGTCCCCGGAGAAACAGGAGCCGTCCCCGCTCGTCGAAGGCCGACAGGGATTTCCGGAACATCAGCTCCCGGCGGATCCGGATCGCCTCCCGGAGCTCGTTCCGTGGAGTCTTCGGGAGCGGATCCCGCTCGAGGAACGCCTCCATCCTCCGTCCCCGGGCCTCCTCGGAGAGGGAGAGCAGCTCCTCTCTCTCCTCCTCCGGAAGGAGCCAGGCCGGGCCCTCGAACCAGAAGTTCTGCTGCTCTTCGGGCCAGAGCAGTGGCCCGACCGGATCGTCGGGAGACGCAGGATCGTCCCGGGGGGCCGTCGGACCCGAGATCAGGAGCCCGAGGAAGATCGCCGGAATCAGGAAGACGTGGCGGCGGCTGATGTCGATCATCTCCTGATACTACGGGAGCAAGGCCCGTGCCTCCCGCCCGCCTGGGTTCGTCGCCCCCCGGTGGGAAGACCCGGATCCGAACCGGAGCGTTGCTGCTAAGATCCGAGGCCGTGACCGGCCCTCGAAAGAACGTCCCCATCCGGGAGTGGCAGGACGGAGACCGGGTCCAGGGATTCGCGTTCCTGGCCGCCAAGGAGCGGCGCCAGGACCGGAGCGGGAACGACTACCTCCACCTGGAGCTCCGGGACGCCACGGGACAGATTCCCGCCAAGGCCTGGTCCGGCAGCCCGGCCCTGGACGGAGAGTTCGAGGCGAACGAGTTCATCGCCTTCGAGGGCTCGGTCCAGAGCTACCGGGACCGGCTCCAGCTCGTGGTCCGGAAGTGCCGCCGGGCCCGGGAGGAGGACCGGGAGTACGGATTCGACGAGGGAACCCTCGTCCCCTCGACCCGGGAGGACCTGGACGATCTTTGGGACCGGATGAACGATCTGCTCGACCGGGAGATCCGACATCCCGCCCTGGTCTCCCTGGTGGAGGTGACCCTGTCCTCCCACGGGGAGGCGTTGAAGGAGCACCCGGCGGCGAAGTCGATCCATCACGCCTACCGCGGGGGGCTTCTGGAGCACGTCGTCTCCATGCTCGAGCTGGCCGTCGCGGTCTGCGATCACTACCGAGAAATCAACCGGGAGCTCGTCCTCCTCGGTGTCCTCTACCACGACCTGGGCAAGATCCAGGAGCTCGGCGCCATGCCCGCCAACGATTACACGGCAGCCGGCCGGTTCGTGGGCCACGTCGTCCAGGGCCGGGACCTCCTCCGGGACGCCTGTCGCGCCGTAGGCGACGTTCCCGAAGACCTGCAGCTCCATCTCGAGCACCTGGTCCTCTCCCACCAGGGCCGGAAGGAGTGGGGCTCG
>JAWVZJ010000298.1:0-3896 GCA_033722255.1 Thermoanaerobaculia bacterium
AAGCCGGTCATCGGCGTACCCTTGACCTCCGGCGCCATGGGAGGATTCGACAGTCTCCTCTCTACCGTACAGATGCCTCCCGGTGTCCCGGTGGCGACGGTCGCCGTGGACGGAACCCGGAACGCGGGCTATCTGGCGGCCCGGATCCTCTCCATCAAGCATCCGGATCTCGTCCGGAGTCTCGCCGACGCCCTGGAGAAGTCCCGGGAACGGTATCGGCTCCGGGATCAGGCCGAGGAGGATGAGGCTGTAGAGTCGATCGCCCACGCCCGGGCCGAGGAGTCCTGACGGCCCGCTCCTGCGGGCCTCCAGCCGCCCGGGACTCCGAGCCCCGCCGGCGTGTTGTCTGGGTGGCGATTCCGGAGGCTGGTCGGAGCATCCCCCAGGCGCGGGGACCACGCCGGAGGGCGTCTGGTTGGATCGTCGGCGGACGTCTCTTGCGGTTCCCGACGAGAGGCTACTCCGAAGTCACCTCGGTCCCTTCCTCCGGGGCTGCACCCGGCACGAGGGTTCGGGGTCCCACGTCGAGGGTCTCGCCGTAGGGGGCCAGGAAGCTCCCCCGGACGGTCACCCGGGGGCGATCCGCGACCCGGATCCGGATCGGTCCCGACCGGACTTCGCCGTGGCCCGGAACGTAGGGGGCGTAGAGCCGTACCACGTCGGGGCGGCGGAGAGTCTTCTCCAGTGCTCCCTCGGACCTCCGGAGAAGCTCGTAGCGGTAGAAGTTTCCCGGCTCCACCTCGATGATCGTCCCGGAGCCTCCCAGGACCAGGTCCACCCAGTTGGCGTCCACGAAGCCGAGATCCGTGGGCTCTCCCCGGGTCTCCCGCAGGGACACCGCCAGGTCCCAGAGGCGGGGTCCCATCCTTCGCCCGGAGACTCCGACCTCGAGTCCGGGGCGAGCGGCCTCCGGGCCCTCCAGTGCGTGAACCAGTTGGTCCACCTCCAGGGAAAGGCCTTCCTGAACACCGGGCAGGCGATAGAAGACCGGACCCCGGTAGCTTGTCCCGGAATCCCTCCGGAGGATCCGGAGAAGCTCCGCCACATGAGCGCTGGAGGTGCCGGTTGCCTCCACCTCGGTGCCCTTCTCCACCGGTTGCCCGGCCACGAAGGTCCGCCGTCGCGCTTCGAACCGGTAGTGTTGTCGATCGGCCGCCTCGAGGGTGAATCCGTGACCGGCCTCGAGAGCCCGATCCCAGGCGAGCTGGGTGAGATCCGTGCGGGTGACCGTCTCGCCGGTGCTCCGGAGCCGGGCGGTTCCGAGGGTCACGATCCCCGTCAGATGGGGTTTGTCCCAGGAAGCGAGGCGGTCCTCCAGGGTCCGAGCCTCGGCGAAGCTCCTGCTGCCGGGTCCCGGCCGCTCCCCTCCGGGGCGGGTCCCGTAGACGAAGGCGACGACGAAGTCGGCGGCCTCCACGAGCTCCTCGGTACCCGGTGCCTCGGGATCCACCGTGGCCGACCAGGACCACCGGCCCGGCACGCCGTCCGCCAGACGCTCCAGGAAGCGGCCGTAGGAGCGGGTCGAGTCCTCTCCCCCGCTCACTGCCAGATCGAGGTGGATCCCGAGGGGGTCCAGACCTTGCTGACTCGCCTCGGCCAGGAGGGTCTCGAATCGCGGAATCAGGGCCTCGCTGGCCGTCCTGGGCTTCGGTGTCGGCGCCGGCCAGAGACCTCGGATCACGAGCACGGCGGCAGGTCGCTCGGGCAGGTCGGGCCACGAGAGACGCTCCAGGGTCGGCTCCTTCTCCTTCCACCGGAGGGATCCGACCTCCACGAAGAGATCCTGGACCCCATTTCGGCTCAGAGACCGGAGCTCCCGGGTCGAGAGCTCCCGGGACTCCTCCCCGATCCAGAGGGCCGGTCCGGGGATCCGGATCGGCGAGCGGTCTCCACCACAGCCCATGGCGAGCAGAACGCCCACGGAGAGCATCCCACCGCGGATTCCGCCCGGGAGCCTCATGACAGGGGGATCTCGATCGTCATCTCCAGGCCTTCTCGGTCTCGATTCCTTGCCGTGAGCTTACCCCCGTGCTCCTCCACGACCCGCTGGGCAATCGGCAGTCCGAGACCCGTCCCCAGGTCCTCGGTGGAGAAGTTCGGATCGAAGATCCGGGGAAGCAGCTCGGCCTCGAGGCCTGGACCGTCGTCCCGTACGCGGATCACGGCGTGCTCCCCGCCCTTGGCGAGCTCGATCTCTACCGTACCCCCTCCCTGATTGGAGCAGGCCCGGACCGCGTTCTCCACCAAGTTCCGGACCGCCCGGCGGAGGAGTCTCTCGTCGACCTCCGCCTCCAGCCGGGACACGCGGGGCCGGAACAGGATCTCGACCCCGGCCGTGACCGCCGAGCGATAGCCCTCGGCGAGCCTTTCCAGGACCTCCACCAGATTCGTCCTCTCCCGGGAGAGGACGGGGATCGAGCTGTAGGTCGAGAACTCTCCCGCGATCTGCCGGAGCTCCTCGACCTGGCGGAGGATGTTGTCCGTGCATCGCTCGAAGACGGTTTCGAAACTCGCAGGATCCCGTTCGTACACCTCCCTCATGTGCTCGGCCGAAAGACGGATGGGCGTCAGCGGATTCTTCACCTCGTGGGCGATGACCCGGGCCATCTCGGCCCAGGCTTCCAGCCGTTGGGCCCGGAGGACCTCCGTGACATCCTCCAGCACCAGGAGACTCGAAGGCTCCCCCTCACCGGGAACGGGCACCGAGACCAACCGGAAGTCCCGCTCCCCTCCGTCTACCCCCAGCTCCACCGTGGCCTCGGCGAGGCGCCCGCCAGAGCTCTGGAGAAAATCGGTCAGGGCATCGAGACCCTCGGTCTTCCGGGTCGCCGCCAGCAGGGGCTGACCGAGATCCACCGGAAGGACCTCCCGGGCCAGCCGGTTGATCATGAGGACCCGCCCCTCCTCGTCGAGGGACACGACTCCCGTGGCGATGTGCTGCACGATCCGGTCGACTACCTCCTTCTCCCGCAGCAACCGCTCCCGGGCGTCCGAGATCCGTCCCGCCATCTCGTCGATGGCGTCCACCAGGGTCGCCATCTCCACGTCCCGGGGCCGTTCCATGGCCAGGGAGCTGGCCCCGGACGCGATCCGTTCCGTGCCCCGGGCGAGCGCCTCCAGGGGACGGGTGAAGGTCCGGGCCGAGCGAGTTCCCACCAGCACCGCCACCAAGCCCACCAGGAGGGTCAGGAGGATCGATCGGCGTCGCATCTCCGCCAACTCCTCCGCGATCTCCTCCTGCTGCGCCAGGAGCGGCAGGGAGAGAACCAGCCGGGAAGCGGCCTCTCCCGTCCTTCCCGGAATCCGCAAGGGTGCGTAGATCTCCAGGTACCGAGCGTCCCCCGCCCGGGTGGTCCTCCACGCCAGCTCGTCGCCTCCGAAGGCGATCCGCGAGTGGATCTCCCCCGGGATCCTCGCCGGAAGGAGACCGGCGCTGAAGAGCTCCCGCTTGCTCGAGGCGTTGATGCTGCTCCCCCAGTAGAGATTGACCTCGTGATGGATCACCCGGGAGACCCAGCCGAGGAGAGCGTCGTCCAGGGCGGTCTCGATACCGAATCCCGGCTCCAGGCTGAGGACGAAATCGCCCAGGACCTGTCGGGCGGAGGTCAGGGCGGCCTGGCCGGCCATCCGCTGTTCCCGCCGCAGGCGTTCCTCGAAGCTCCGGACCAGAAGGAGCTCCAGGAGCCCCAGGGGAACCAAAAGGAGAAGGCCGTAGACGACGAGCAGCCGGGTGGAGTACGACCTCAGGGCACTCCGCATCCCGGAGAGAGCGCCGAAGGCCGGTCGCCTCCAGGGGACGAGGAGCAAAAGCAGTGCGCCGACCGCAACCAGGGACACGACGACCTGGGAGCCCACCCTTTCCAGGGCCCGCTTCCAGGTCAGCTGCGTCAGGAACA
>JAWVZJ010000299.1:0-3871 GCA_033722255.1 Thermoanaerobaculia bacterium
CGCCCCGGCCCCCCCCCCCCCGGCCCCCCCCCCCCCATCGACGCCTGCGTCGAGCTCCCGGCCTGCGCGGGCACAGTTGGATTTCGCGGAGCGCACCTCCGCCGGAGAGCATGAAGCCTACCACAGCGGGTTCCGGCCCTCAAGGCGGAGGCTCCGGAGGGCTCCCGGACAGGAGAAGGACTCCTACCTCCCGAGCCCTCCTCCCAGGGCGCGACGGAGCATCTTCCCCCGCTTGCCCCCGAGCATCTTCTGCATGGCCCGGTACTGCTTCAGGAGCTGGTTGATCTCCTGGACCCGGGTGCCGGACCCCTTCGCGATCCGCTTCTTCCGGCTACCGTTCAGGATCCTGGGATGCCGGCGCTCCTGCGGTGTCATCGACGACAGGATCGCCTCCACCCTCTGGATCCGCCCCTCGTCCACCATCGAGGCGTCGAGCCCCTGGAGAGGACCCCGCTTGGGAAGCAGCTCCAGGAGCTGCGAGAGGGGCCCCAGGCGTCGAAGCTGTTTGAGCTGGTCCCGGAGATCTTCGAGGGTGAACTCCTGTCTCGCGATTCGACCCGCCAGCCGCTCCGCTTCCTCTTGATCGAGCTCCTCCTCCGCCTTCTCGATCAGGGTGAGGACGTCCCCCATCCCCAGAATCCGAGACGCCATCCGGGCGGGACGGAAGAGCTCCAGATCCTCGGGCTTCTCACCGACCCCGACGAAGCGGATCGGAACCCGGGCCACGGTCCGGATCGACAAGGCCGCACCTCCCCGGGTGTCGGCATCCATCTTGGTCAGGATCACACCGGTGAGATCCAGGGACTCGGCGAAGGTGCTGGCGCTCTTCACCGCGTCCTGACCGGTCATGGCGTCGGCGACGAACAGGATCTCCGGCGGGTCGAGACGGGAGGCCAGGGCCTGGAGCTCCTCCATCAGGGCCTCGTCGACGTGCAACCGGCCGGCGGTGTCGAAGATCAGGACGTCGTGACCCCGGTCCCGGCCGACCCGAACCCCGCGCTCCGCCAGGTCCAGCACGTCCTCGTCCACTTCGGGGGTGAGCACCGGGGTGTCCACGGCCTCTCCCACCTGGACGAGCTGGTCCACGGCCGCTGCCCGCTGGAGGTCGCCGGCCACGAGGAGGGGTTGTCGCCCCTGCTGTCGCAACCGAGTGGCCAGCTTCCCGGCCGTGGTCGTCTTTCCCGATCCCTGGAGCCCGCAGAGGAGAACCGACGAGGGTCTTCCCTCGATCCGAATCTCGCTCCCGGGCTCCCCCAGGAGAGCGGTGAGCTCGTCCCGGACGATCTTCACCACCTGCTGGGTCGGGGTCAGGCTCTCGAGAACCTCTTCGTCCAGGGCCCTCTCCTTCAGCCGCTTCACGAAGGACTTCACGACCCGGAAGTGGACATCGGCCTCCAGCAGAGCGATCCGGATCTCCCGGAGGGCCTCGTCCAGCACCTCTTCCGAGATCTTCCCCTCGCCTTTCAGGTGGCGAAAGACGTCTTGGAGCTTGCCCTGCAGTCCGTCGAACATCGAAACCTATCCTGTGGTGGAGTCGTTGTCGCAGTACGCGACGAGAACGTCGGTGCTCATGGCGAGTCTACCAGCCCCGGACGCCGACCCGGGCCCGGTCCGAGGCCCAGAAACACGATCTCCAGAAAAACGAAAAGCGGGGAGCCGAAGCTCCCCGCCACGAGATGCATCGAAGGTGGATTCGACTCAGGCGCCGCCGCCGTTCGGCTCGTCCTCCTCCATCTCCTCTTCCATCTCTTCCATGCCCTCTTCCATCTCTTCGCCGGCCTCTTCCATCTCTTCGCCGGTCTCTTCCATGGCTTCCTCGGCACCGGCTTCCATGTCCTCGCCCATCTCTTCCATGGCCTCGCCGGCTTCCTCGGCGCCCTCTTCCATCTCCTCACCGACCTCTTCCATCTCTTCCTCGATCGGCTCGGCGGTGGTATCGATCTCCTCGACCTCACCGGTCTCCTGCTGAGCACAGGCGGTGAAAAGACCGAATCCGGCCATCAGGAGCAGGCACAAAAACAGGGTGTTCAGCTTCTTCATCGTTCCCTCCTTGTTCGACTGTTCGACGTTCCTTTCAACAGGACCTTGCCTCCATCCGAAGGAGACCACTGTTCCACCCCGAATCCCCGGGGCACGGTCGGCACGGACACCGGGTTCGGGACGGCCCGAAGCCGTCCCGAACAGGTGCACGCTGCCAAAGGTTCTCTGAGCATCCTAACCGAATCTGCCCTGGTGTCAAGCCAGCCGACCCCCCGGAAGGTCCTCGGGAAACGTGGATCACGACCCGGGCCTCGGCATGAGGGGAGACTCGCTGTCCGGGACTCTCTGGTCAGCCCTCGGATACGGTCTCACGTTTGCCGGGGGCCGAGCTCTTCGCCATCCGCCATCGGAACCAGGCCGGAAGGAGGGTCACCGAGACCAGGGCGGTGGAGAGCGCTCCGAGAATGGCCACGTAGCCGATCGATTCGAGCCCGGGATAGCGGGACAGGGCCATGGAGCCGAAGCCGGCCACCGTGGACAGAGCGGCCAGAACGATCGCCTTCCCCGTCTCCAGCAGGCCCGCGGATAGAGCCTCCACGTCCCCCGGCGGCGCCTCCCGGAATCGATGCAGGGCGTGGATCCCGTAGTCGACCCCGATTCCGATGATCATGGTGGTCACGAAGATGTTCATCAGGTTCACTTCGATGCCCAGGAGAGCCATGAAGCCCAGCATCCACACGATGCCCACGGCCAGGGGAACCAGCGACAGGAGGGCGTCGCCCAGGCGGCCGAAGTCGAGCCACAGGAGGGCACCCACCAACAGGAACCCCAGGATCGCCGCCGTCACCGCCTGGCGCTTGGACTTCTGCCGGAGGTGCCGGGAGACGACGTTGACTCCGGTGAGGGTCACCCGGGGACCCAGCTCCGCCGCGAGCTCTTCCACGGCCGGGGGAGGCTCCCGCTTCCACTCCCGGGGCGGCGGGTAGAGCCGGACCACGGTGTGCCAGACCCCCTCCTCCTTCCGGAGGTAGCGCTCCAGGAGTCTCCGATTCTCCGCGGAGAGGGAGAGGCTCTCCGGCGCGATCGGGCGGTCCACCCCGAGAGCCTCTTCCAACAGGAGCAACCCCTCATCGAAGGCCTCGGGGCGAAGGCCCTCGGCCCGGAGGGCGGCGGAGAGCTCCCGCCGGACCCGGGACGGATCCGTCCGCTCCGGGTGACGCTCCAGCCAGGCCAGGGCCTGCCGCTGGCGAGCCGGAGGCGGAAGCACCGTAGCCACCGACTCGTAGCCGTCGAGGACCCCCTCGTCCACCAGTCTCCCCGCCTCCTCCGACGCCCGGTCGGCCAACGTCAGGACCTCCCCCAGATCCTCGGACTCGATCATCAGGCTCATGAACTCGAAGCTGGCTCCGAAGTGGTCCCCGACCTCGTCCAGCGCCCGGACGCCGCGGTTCTCCGGGGACCGCATCTCCCGCATGCTGTCCTGGAACTCCAGGGTGAATCCGAATCCGGCGAGGACGACGGTGATGAGCCCCCCGACCAGGAGAGTGGTCCGGGGGCGCTTCACGCTCCAGCGCACGAGATGGGCCGCGCCGAAGGCGTGGAGATACATCGTGGGCCGGCTCTCCCGCTTCCTGTGGTGCTCCTCGTTCCAGACCAGCATGGCCGGGAGAAGGACGAGGACGGTAACCATGCAGATCAGGATTCCGCTTCCGGCGATGATCCCCATCTGTCGGAGTCCGGTGAAGTCCGTCACCAGAAAGGCGTAGAAGGTGGCGGCGCTGGTCACGGCTCCCACCACCACAGCCCGTCCGCTGGATCCGCTCATCCGGCGGATCGATCGGCCCACCGACGATCCCCGTCGTCGCTCCTCCACGTAGCGTCCGTACGAGAC
>JAWVZJ010000300.1:0-3862 GCA_033722255.1 Thermoanaerobaculia bacterium
CCTGGGCGTGGGGACGGTGGTCCTCTCCGGGACCTTCTGGATCTTCAACTTCCTGGGCATCGGCACCCAGACGGAGGTGGCCCGGGCCTCGGGAAAGGGGGACACTCGACACACCCGGCAGATCAGCGGCCTGGCTCTCCTCCTGGGAGCGGTGTTCGGGATCCTCCTGATCGCCGTGGTCTGGCCTCTGGCCGGGCCGATCTCCCGCCTCATGGGAGGAGAGGGTCCGGTCCTGGAGATGGCCGAGATCTACATCCGGATCCGGATCCTGGCCGCACCGGCGGTCCTTGTCTCCGTCGCCGCCTTCGGATCCCTCCGGGGCGACCAGGACATGCGGACCCCCCTCTATATCGCCGTCGGCGTGAACGTCCTGAATCTGCTCCTGGATCCGATCCTGATCTTCGGCTGGGGGCCGGTACCTGCCCTGGGGATCGCCGGGGCGGCCCTGGCGAGCTCCTCGAGCCAGGTCGGAGGCGCGGTGTGGGGGATGGCGGTGGTGCTTCGACGTTCGGGGATGCCCCGGAGGCTCCGGCTCGCCGACGTCCTGGCGCTTCTCCGGGTCGGCGGGGATCTCTTCGTCCGGACCGGGGCCCTGACCCTCTTCCTGATCGTTGCCACCCGGGAAGCCACCCGGGCCGGTGCCGTCGCCGGGGCGGCCCACCAGGCGATCCGACAGGTCTGGACCTTCACCGCCCTCTTTCTCGACGCCTTCGCGGTGACCGGACAGTCTCTGGTGGGCTTCTTCCTCGGGGCGCGAGACCACCCGGAAGCTCGGCGGGTGGCGGGCGTGGTCTGCCTCTGGAGCCTGGGAACCGGGGTGTTTCTCGGAGGGGCGATGCTCCTGGGCACCGATCTCACGATCCGGATCCTGGTGCCGCCGGCGGCGGTCGCCGTGTTTCGTCCCGCCTGGACGGTGGCGGCGTTCTCCCAGCCGCTGAATGCCCTCACCTTCGGTACGGACGGCATCCACTGGGGTGCGGGAGACTTTCGATATCTACGGAACGCAGTGGTCGTCGCCACCGTCTCGGCCGGGGTTCCGATCCTCCTCCTGGACGAGGGGCAGCCGGGAGCGCTGACGTCGATCTGGTGGCTCACCGTCCTCTGGGTATCGATCCGGGCCCTCTTCGGTCTCGGCCGGATCTGGCCCGGATGGGGCCGGGCGCCCCTCCGCCCTTTGACGAAGGCCCGGCGTCGGTGATAGGTATCGAGATCTCCGGCCGGAGCCGGGACGCTACGCACGTGAATTTCACGACCTCTGCACTCTCGACTCATTTGCCCGCCGGTGTGCCGGACGGGCCCGATCATCTGTTCAGGTGTCTGTATGGAAGTTTTCGAAATCAAGAGCGGTTCTCTGGCCGTCGGTGATCCCACCGTCGGCCTCGTCGAGCTCGACCTGGGCCTCGAGCCCGGGTTCTACCGGCTGGCGGCTGGGGCCCTGATCCCCGCCGTCGTCGGAGACTCTCTCATCGATCTCACCAATCCCTATCTCTTCGCCGTCGATGCCTCGGTCCAGGAGGAGGTCGAGGACTGGTTCGAGGAGGTAGGGGAGGAGTGCTCCTACCAGATCCGCCAGATCATCGATCGACTCCCGGAGCTGGAGGAGGAGCTGGGGATCCGAGTGTCCTTCTACTGGGAGACGGATCTCGCCGGTCTGGCCAGGGAGGGCCAGTACCGACTCAACGAGAATGCCATCGAGGAGACCGAGGAGCCCGCGCCCGAGGAGGAAGACGAGGAAGACGGGGACGACGAGGAGTAACCCTGGGGGAGGACTCGGATGAACAAGATTGTTGCCATCGGGTGCGGGGCCCTGCTCGTCCTGCTCCTGATCGTCGGCGCGGTCGGCGTCGGTACCTACAACCGTCTGGTGACCCTGGACGAAGGAGTGGACACGGCTTGGTCCCAGGTCGAGAATGTGTATCAGCGCCGGGCGGACCTGATTCCCAACCTCGTGGAGACGGTGAAGGGCGCCCGCGACTTCGAGCGGGAGACCCTGAACGACGTGGTGGAGGCCCGGGCGAAGGTGGGTCAGATGAACTTCGAGGAGGCGCCGTCCCCGGAGCGGATGGAGGCGTTCCAGGAGGCCCAGGGCGAGCTGGGAGCCGCCCTCTCCCGCCTGCTCCTGGTGGTGGAGCGGTATCCGGAGCTCCGGGCCACCCAGGCCTTCCGGGACCTGATGGCCCAGCTCGAGGGGACCGAGAACCGGATCGCCGTGGAGCGTCGCCGGTACAACGAGGCGGCCCGGGAGTACAACACGGCCCGGCGGCGGTTCCCCACGAATCTGTTGGCCAACTTCTTCGGCTTCGAGTCGAAGGCCTACTTCGAGGCCGACGAGGGAACGGAGGAGCCTCCTCCCGTGGAGTTCAGCCTTCTTCGGGACGGACGGTTCGGCTGAGCTCTCTGGCACGACATCCCCATTTCGAGCTCTGACTCCGCAGGGTCCCGGCTCGTTGCCAGAACCGGGGTAATCCCGCGGCGGAAGGGGGGTGGTTCGCGACGGTCGCCGTGGCGTGGATCTCTGATGGGCGTCCGGGAACCGGGGAACCGGCTTCGATATGGCGTCGACGGCTATAATCCGGCTATTCCAGGACTTTGACTCGTCGCCGTCTCCCGAACCCGGGAGGCGAAGCCATCGGAAGCAATCACGGGGGAACCGAAGTGCCCGGCTCGAACCGATCACTGGCCAGGAGCAGGATCCGCGCTGCGGGTGTCCGAAGGATGCGACTGTTTGCGGAAACCGGAGCCGTGCCGGGACCATGAGCACGCCGCGCCCTACTCCCGGATCCCTTCCGGAATCGTGGAAGGTCTGCCTCCCGATCTTCGAGGGGCCCCTGGATCTGTTGCTCCACCTGGCCAAGATCAACGAGGTCGAGATCGGTCAGATCCCCGTGGCCACCGTCTGCGATCAGTTCCACGAGTACCTGGGCCTGATGGAGGAGCTGGACCTGGACATCGCCGGGGAGTACATCTACGAGGCGTCCCTGCTGATCCAGCTCAAGTCGAAGATGCTCCTCCCCGTTCCCACGGACGACGAGGGGGAACCGGTGGAGGATCCCCGGCAGGAGCTGGTGGAGCGGCTCCTGGAATATCGGAGGATCCGGGAGGCCGCCGAGTCCCTGGCCCAGACCCACAGCCTCCGGCGCGGCGTCTGGAGCCGCCCCACCACGGAGCTGGACGAGATCGTCGACGACGAGGACCAGGTCGGACAGATGGAGCTCGGAGACGTCTCCCTCTTCGATCTCCTCCAGGCCCTGGAGGAGGTCCTGACCCGGTACGACCGGGAGCATCCCCCGCCCCTCCACGTACGGCAGGAGACCTTCTCGATCCGGGACCAGATCGTCCGGATCGTCGGCCGGATGAAGGGGGGGCGCACAATGGATCTCGTCGACGATCTCCGGGCCCTCTCCTGTCGCGCGGAGGCGATCGCGGCGTTCCTGGCCGTCCTGGAGATGGCCAAGATGGGTTTGGTCCGGGTGCACGAAGGGGAGGAGGGGAAGGTCCAGCTGATCCGGACCTCCCGGGAGCTCCAGCTGGTGCAGCTGGAGGCGCTCGAGGGATGAACGAGGAGCGTCCGGACCTGGAGGCGGCCATCGAGGCGATCCTCTTCGTGGCCGGAGAGCCCCTGTCCCGGAACAAGATCGTCTCGGGCTTCGAGGACGAGGACCGGGCGGAGGTCTCCGCGGCCCTCGATCGGGTCGTCGCCCGCTACGAGGAGGCGGACCACCGGGGCGTGATGGCGGAGTCGGTGGCCGGGGGAGTCCGCGTCGAAGCGAGCGAAAGTGGGGCTCGACGTGCTCGCCGGCATCGGCACCGAGGTGGCGCTGATGCAGATCTACGCGATCTCGCAGAAGGTCCGCTACAAGAG